>JAGQXC010000013.1 GCA_020436785.1 Saprospiraceae bacterium
ATAAAGATGCGTCCCGAAAATCAGGCGGATGTTCGATTGACCCTTTTCACATTAACAAATAAACTTATTAACCAATTAACTTGAATGGGGTATACAAAAACACAAGGGCCCCAATGAACGCACAGTTAACTAGCTCGCCGCCCGCACTTTCTTTAACCGGAATGACAGGCAAGTTCCATCGTCCGATCGTTCGGACATTGTGCCATCCAGTTGATGAGTCAACAGAGAAACCAATTGTGTGCCGAAGCCGGTCCCCTTTGGCTGCTCCGCGGGATTCTTGCCAATGCCATTGTCTTGAATTGATAAATCCAGGTAGCGGTCATCCAGAGCTTTCAGGCTTAGATTGATCTTGCCATGAGTGGCTGCCGGGAAAGCATATTTTAATGCATTGGTCAGCACTTCATTCACGATCAATCCAATCGGGATCGCGGTATCGATGTCCAGTTCCAGCGGGTCCATGGGATAGTTTACCTGGACTTTATCGCCGGCATTGTAGGTGTCCAACAGATGATTGCTCAGATTCTTAAAGTAATCTTTCATTTCAATGGCAACCTGGTTCTGTCCCTGAAATAATTTCTGGTGCAGGATGCCCATCGATCGCACCCGGCTTTGACTTTCTTTCATGGCAAACTGCGCCTGTGCATCTGAGGTCTCCCGGGACTGTAATTCGAGCAAGCTGGAAATGATTTCGAGATTGTTTTTCACCCGGTGATGGATCTCCTTGAGCAAGAGTTCATTTTGGGCATTGCGCTGATCGAGTTGCTGGTTGGTGGTGGTTAGATTTTGATTGAGGGCAAGGAGTTGTTGATTCTTTTTCCGGTTATTCCGGTATGCAAATACACCGACCACCAGTAAGGACAATAACAAGCCCGCCACACCAATGCTTAGATACTGAACTTTAGCCTGCTGTTCGATTTTAGCCTGTTGGGTATTGATGGTCGCCTCCTTTTGTTCCGTATCATACTTGATGCGCAGTTCATTTTTCACTGCTGCCAATTCTCCGGTAAGCCGCTCATTTTGGGTCAACTGGGCTTGTTGCAAGTAAACAAGTGCCGAATCCGGACGGTTTATATTTTCATAGCATTCGGCCAGCCAGAACTGATTGTCTTCGATCAATTGACCTTCATGAATGTTTTTACTCTGGTGATGATGGAGGCAATCTCTAATGTAAGGAATAGCCTCGGCGTATTTTCCTTGTAAGCGCAGGACATTGCCGATGTATCCCTTCCAGCCATCGGCATCTTTCTCGTCCGGCAGCATGTTTTTCAGGACGTGATAGGAATACGTGAAGTCTGCCAGGGCTTTGTCGTATTCTTTCAAGTCGACATAGACTTCTCCCCGCCAGACCCGAACGTTGGCCATGTGGATGTTTTCACCTTCGCCGTATTTCCGGGCGATGATATCCACCACCTGTTGGGCTTTTTCCAATGCCCGTACGGGTTGACCTACTTTTGGATAGGTTTTGATCAAACCCAGAAGTGGTTCTATGAGTTCATCCTCTTCTTGATAATTAGCTTCAAATAAAGCCATCGATTTTTCTCCGTAGATCAGGGCTTGTTCGAAATCCTGGGATTCACGGTACAGCATATTCAGGCTGGCATAGGCGCTACCCAGATTGGCCTGATCCCCGAGCGTTTCGTAGATGTGTACCACCTCAAACAATTGCTGTTCTGCTTCCGGATAGCGGGCAAGTCCTACCAGGTCCTTCCCGACCCGGTCATGAGCTTTTGCGATCCCTGGTTGGTCGTCCGTTTGTTGCAGGTATTCCAGCGTTTTCAGATCATGGTAATAGACCGAATCCGGATTATTGGAAGTCACACTGAAATAATGCCAGTCGGCAATGATGTTGTGCGCTTTGGCAATCCGCTCCGGATTTGCCGTATAAAGCGCTCTGGCCAGGGCGAAATAAGCTTTTTGGTACGTTTGATCGTAGGTATGAGTGGTATTCATGGCTGAAATTTCCTGCTCCAGCATGGAGAATAAGCTATCCAGGGAGTTTGCCGGGGCAGAATCCAGTTGGGCATGTAAGGGCAGATAACCCAATACCAGCATTGCCACCATCCATTTGTTCATCTAAACGGATTTAATGCGTTGTAGAAATTCTTTCTGATACGCCTGACTCAATGTGAGCGTTGAATTGCCTATGCGTACCGTTTGTTGATGGATTTCATCCACATGTTTCAAATTGACAATGTAGGAACGGTGGATCCGTTGAAACAAGTCACGGGGCAATTCACTTTCCAGACTTTTCATCGGCATGGACAGCAAGTACTCTTTTGAAGCCGTCACGATGCGACAGTAGTTCCGCTCGGCTTTGATGTACAGGACCGAATCAAAAAGGATTTTGACCCGCTTTTCCCCGTCGTAAACGAAAAACCGGTCGGTCAGAGGTGCATTTGCTGACGGATTGGGATCTTCAGTGTTGGCTTCCGAAGCTGCTTCACCAGCTACCAGATTTTTTGTTAATTCCAATGCGCGCTTCAACTCTTGCTTTCCAAATGGTTTGGCAAGGAAAGCGTAAGGTTTGACTTTTTTAGCCTGGTCGAAGGTGGCGTCATCGGTATTGGCAGTCAAAAAGACGACCGGGATGTTGTATTGTTGGCGAAGTATGCCGGCCAATTCTATGCCGTCCATTTCACCTTTCAACCGGATGTCCAGCAGTGCAATATCAGGTGGGTTTTCCTTTACATGCAGCAAGGCCTCCTCGGCCCGTGGTATGACGCCGGTTACCTCATAACCCAATTCCGATAAATACATGGAAATTTTTGCTCCGATGATCATCTCATCTTCCACGACCAATATTCTCATTGCATCCCCCTCCCTCATGCTTGATCAAAGTAAACGTTCTGGCATTCGCTCCAAAATAAGTTTTTGTCTTTAAACCATTCGGTCAATTGAAAACAATCTTTGGTCAGCAGAAGTTGCTGTCCGGACAATCGGATTTACCACAACTGC
>JAGQXC010000225.1 GCA_020436785.1 Saprospiraceae bacterium
GTGATGGTGGCATCCGTTATACCGGGGATATTGCCAAGGCCATTGCTTCCGGGGCAGATACGATCATGGCCGGTTCCCTTTTTGCCGGTGTTGAAGAGGCTCCCGGCGAGACGGTCATCTTTGAAGGACGGAAATTTAAGATCTACCGTGGCATGGGGTCCATGGGAGCCATGCAACTGGGCTCGAAAGACCGCTACTTCCAGGATGTGGAAGACGACATCAAAAAGCTGGTCCCTGAAGGCATCGAAGGCCGTGTGCCCTACAAAGGCACCCTTTCCGAAGTGATGATTCAATATACCGGCGGACTGCGTGCCAGCATGGGCTATTGCGGTGCACCGACCATTCCGAAACTGCAACAGGCCCAAATGGTCAAGATCTCATCGGCCGGAGTCTCGGAAAGCCATCCGCACAACATCACCATCACCAAGGAAGCGCCAAATTACAGCCGACGCTAATGCCGAGGCTTCCTTCTGAATTTTACCTGCGTGAAGAGGTGACGGTCATTGCCCGGGAATTGCTGGGGCAACTGCTGGTCACCGAAAAAGAAGGCAAACGTACTTCCGGCCTGATCGTGGAGACCGAAGCGTACCGTGGGCCGGAGGATAAGGCTAGCCATGCCTACAATAACCGGCGGACGCCACGGACGGAAGTGATGTTTGGTCCCGGCGGACATGCTTACGTCTATCTGTGTTATGGCATCCACCATCTTTTTAACGTGGTCACCGGGCCGGCGGATAGGCCCCACGCAGTGCTTATCCGGGCCATCGAACCGGTCGAAGGCCTCGAAATCATGATGGCCCGGAGAAATCGAACCCTTAGCAAACAGCTGACTTCCGGACCCGGATTGGTCGGCGAAGCGCTGGCTCTGCGGGCGCACGACACCGGAGCTTCCCTCCTCTCCGGCGAAATGGTATGGATCGAACGTCAGCCTCCATTACTTGATGCCGCTATCCTGGCTACGCCGCGCATCGGTGTGGACTATGCGGAAGAGTGCGCCGCCTGGCCCTGGCGATTCAGCATCCGCCAAAACGAATGGGTAAGTGGCAAAAAAATTGCAGGTTGAACCTTTACCGTTTGAAGCTGTAGAGGTAGGGCGCTTTATGCGCTTTACCGGTAAACCGCTTCTCGTGGCGGATGAGTTGATCGGAAGCCAATAACTTACGCTGGAAGGCAGAGCGATGCAGTTTGGTGTCCAGGATGGCTTCATAGACCGTTTGCAATTCCTGCATGGTAAATTGCTCGGGCAATAGATTACCACCTATCAATTTCCGGTCCAGATTTAGTCTTAATGTCTCCAGCGCCTTCGCTACAATTTTTGAGTGATCCAGGATCAATTCCGGTAGTTCCTTAACCGGATACCAGTCGCAGGAATCCGAGAGGGCATCGGGCTGGGGAACAACATCCCGGTAGTTGATCAAGGCATAGTAACTGACCGAAATAAACCGGTCCATCAGCCATTCCCATCCGGCAAAATCCTGTTCATTGGCGCGGAGAATGCGCTCCATCACTTCCGGTTGAAAACGAGCCAGATCACCAAACGTATAAAATTGCTCCAGGTAGATGTCGTCCAAACCGGTCCGCTCGCGCAAACCGCGTTTGACGGCCGTATTCAGGTCTTCATCCTGGTAAACAAAGCCTCCGGGAAGGGCAAACATGCCCGTATTGTGGTATTCCATGATAAGGATCTTCAGCGCTTCTCCGGAAAAACCAAAGATGACCGAATCGTAGGCGATGTGTGGAAGAAATTTCGACTCCATGCTGGCGTTTTGGCGATTGCTGAAATCAAATCCAAAGATAGAATAGGATTTATAGAAAAAAGGAATTATTATTGTAACATTGTGCTACAATAATAAAAAATAAGATGAAGAACTTACTCTTTTTAGTTTTTATATACCTGGCAGGGAGTATGACCCTGGCGGCCCAGGACAACAATGCGTTTGCCGTCCGGGTCATGACGGATAAAGGGATGATCGAGGGCAATTACGATGTAAAGACCGGCTTGCAACTGTATTTGGGCATTCCCTACGCGCAGCCTCCTGTCTACGATCTGCGTTGGAAAGCTCCCCAACCGATGAATCCCTGGGATGGTGTTAAGGAAACGAAACAATTTGGCCCACGCGCTGTCCAGGCGGCCGTCTTCGGAGACATGGATTTTCGTTCGGATGGCATCAGTGAAGATTGTCTTTATCTGAACGTCTGGACGCCCGCCAAACGAAATACCACCGGATTACCGGTGCTGGTGTACTTCTACGGTGGTGGGTTTGTGGCCGGCGATGGTTCCGAGCCGCGGTATGACGGCGCCAGCATGGCTCAAAAAGGAATCGTTGTTGTTACGGTGAATTACCGGTTAGCCATCTTCGGATTTTATGCTCATCCGGGACTTAGTGCCGAAGCCCCCTACCATGCCTCCGGCAATTATGGCCTGCTCGATCAGCAAGCCAGCCTGCAGTGGGTGCATGATAACATTGCCGCTTTTGGCGGCGACCCCAACCGGGTTACCATTGCCGGAGAATCAGCCGGCTCCATCTCCGTCAGTATGCAGATGGCATCTCCTCTCACCAAGGGACTGATCGCCGGTGCGATCGGTGAAAGCGGTGCGGGGATCAACCCCACCCTGGCGCCGGTCCCGTTATCCGAAGCTGAAAAGATCGGTGAAGAATTTGCCCAAAAAGCAGGGGTCACCCTGGAGCAAATGCGGTCAATGAGTACACGTGAAATCTATGAAATCTACCAGGAATCACGTCGCTTCGGCTTTCCGGCAGTCGTTGACGGCTATTTTTTGCCCAGGACCCTGCCGGAGATTTTCAATGCCGGAGAGCAATCCAAAGTACCCCTGTTGCTGGGTTGGAACTCTTCCGAAATACCCGGTATGGCCTTTATGCAAGGACAACCGTACACCAAAGAGGCCTATCAGCAAAAGGTGAAAGAAGCCTACCCAAACGACTATGCGGAAGTCCTGAAATTGTATCCCGATAACGATGCCAAAACCATTGAATGGTCAGCAACGGCCTTAGCCAGCGACCGGTTTATTGCCTATTCGACCTGGAAGTGGTTTGATCTGGCCCGGAAAAACAGTTCACAACCCGTCTACCGCTATCTCTACAGCA
>JAGQXC010000226.1 GCA_020436785.1 Saprospiraceae bacterium
ATGCATATCAGTAGTTTTAAGATTTGTCGTTATTTCTTTAAAATACTGATTTTCAAACAAATGCATGATCTTTTTTATTAATATTTCAACCACTCAACGCGTTAATTAGTATTTTATTTGGATTAGTTCTAAATTTTATTAATAAATTAGAAATTTGCAGAGATAAATAAAATTATTATATTATATTTATAATATACTATAAATGCATTTTTGTGTTATTTTCAATTTATTTTACAAAAATTTGCAGCATTTACAAGTATTGTTGATAATGTAAATTTGTCACGATAATGCTGAATTATGTAATTTGCATAGCAATCACAATATTGCTCTTGTGTCTTTTTAATTTTTCCTGATTCGTTATTGTAATCAGATTTAGCTAATTTATAATATTCAGTGTATAGTCTAGCTTTATCTAGGCAGATGTTTGTATTTTCTATTTCTAACAAAATTCTAGTGAAATGAGGCTCAAGATTTATTGATTTCTTTGATGGAACTCTATTTCCATTTTTTAGAAGTTTAATCAAATCACAAGCTTCATAAATCCTTATTGTGGGCTTAAACTTTTCGGTTAAATCATTTGCACTAAAAAGTATGACTTGTTCTGATCTAAGTATATCAAAATATACTTTTTCGTTGTTAAGGCAATTGCTCTCAAGTTTACTCATGGTACGATCATTAAAAAATGAAATATCAGCAAGATTGGAAGTGGTTGCATTTGAAATAATAGATTCGGCAATGCTGTCATATTTGCTGAAAACACAAGTGGTGTCTAGTTCAGTATATTTGTTCTCAAAATATTCGTGTAATTCTTTTTTCATTGTTGATCTATCAATATCTTGACTAAACAATATTGTTGGATTAATAGTGCTTATGTATAGTAATAAATTGATAAATACTTTAGAAAACTTTGTGATTTTGTCTCTATTCATTTGATTTTAATTTCTGCGATTACATCGTTAGTAAAAATTGAATGACTTTTACATATGAATTTGTTGTGTGATGAATAAACATGAGTTTCCCGTATTGCTTTTTTAAGTCTTGTAATATTAATGACCTTATTTATTGAATATTTTCAATTATTATAAAGTTTCACGAAGTAATATCTGTTCTTTTAATTAAATTTATTAAAAAATTTCGAATAATTAAAATAATTTACTCAGTATCCGCCCCAAAACCGGCGGAGAAACCATTCCAGTGCGGCTAGAAAGAAGAGGATGAAAAACAACCACTTGATCATCAACAAAGGTTGAGTAACCGATTGCGCATAGGCCACCGGTTTGACATCTTGGCGTGCTCTAATTTGGTCAGCCAGGCTGTTTAAAGTCGAAGTCAGGATTACGGTGCCATTGCGATTACGTGCCAGCGCTTCGAGGACGGAGCGGTCAGCGGTCAGGTTATACATTTCCAACTGGACGGGTTGTATGCTGAAACTGCCGGTAAAAGTTAGATTTTCGTTTTGGTAGGTGGTGGAAGCCCGGTAGGTATAATTTCCTTCCGGAAAAAATCCCGCTTGCAGGGTATACTGCTGATTTCGCCGATCCATGGTAAACCGAAACTCTTCCCCTTTTGCGTTGAATATTGATATGAATGCGTCGGGATCATTGATCAGTTCGTAGGATTCATTGTAGAGTTCCGCATCCATGCGGACTTCCTCATTTTCCCGGAAGATCTTTTTGGGAAGATAAACCCGAAATTGCCGTTTGTCTTCCTGCAGGGCCAGGTATTGAACCGTCTTGTCGATCAATTCATCGATTAACTGATGATCCTGATGATTGAGGTAGTCGTAAAGCCGCCACTTCCAGATTCCTTCAGCCGCCAAAACACCGGTTTTAATGTCTTCGTCCGCATGAAACAACCAAAGCGGATACGTCGTCTCGACTTTACTGATCACCTGTTCCATCAGTACCGTGGATCCGGCCCGGGTCGTATATTCTCCAAAAGGCGACTGCAGGGGGGGCATTTCAACCAGGAATTGTTTGAGGTTATCGCTTAGCGTGAACAACCCAAACCCATTGGTCAAAACACCGGTGACTTCATCGGTATTGCGTATTTGCGTCGATATGGACACCGCATTCTGCGACTGGTTAAAGGCATTGATGTCCGTGTCGGCTCCCAAAATGAACCAGCGGTTGATCTTGCGGTCGTTTAACGTTTGCAGTATTGGTGCAATGGACTTGCCCGGAGCGGGAAGTTCGTGGAAAATGACCAGGTCATAATCCTGTACCTGGACCGGTTCTCCAAATATTTTGGTAGTGACCTGGTAATTTTTATTTTTTTCAAGCCCCTGGCGGATCGCTGCCAGATCGGGATGTGGCGTGGAAGCCAAAACCAGGATATTCTGCCGGGCATCCAGGACATCGACATAAATGTCTTTGTAGTTATTGGCGGTCGACTCCTCTCCATTCACTGGATTCACAGCCAGACGAAAATGCTGAATGCCGGGTTTGTTGGCTTCGAGTATAAAATTTTGTGATTGGTAAAATGGATCCCGGTTGATGACTATAGGAGCCTGGTCCAGTCGGTTGCGATTGTCGCCATCAATCTGGTAAACCTGCAGGGAGGTTTGGTCATTGAGGCAAGCATCCGCCTGAACATCAACCTGAATCTGAAAGCGGTCACCCAAATAGACAATTTCGTTGTAGTAAATGTTTTCAATCCTAACGTCCTTCTGGATGGTGGTGTCACCAAGTAAGACACCGTAAATGGGTGCCTTCAAATTCTTGCTTCCATAGACAGGATTCTTTCCTTCATTAAATAAGCCATCACTGGCAATCACCACAGCGCCCAGGTTCTGATCATTGTATTGATCGTACACATAATCCAAAAACTGGGTAATGTCCGTGACGGCATCGGCGAAACTGTCCTGAAATCCTTCATGAATACCATCTCCAAAACTAAAACGATGAATGTTGTAATCGCCGGAGAGGTCAGCAGCCAGACTTTCCATGCCCTGCTGATATTGTACAACTTGCGATGAATTCATTCGTACCGGGACCGATTGTGAAACATCCATTCCAAGGACAATAACCGGTTTTTCAATGGTGGACGTTTGATATTTCAGAAAAGGGGAGAGCAGGAGGGCCGCCAGACTAAAGCTGACCAGAAAGCGTAAAGCTGCCATAACATATTGTTGCCATCGCTTTCCGGTCGGTATGATTTGATTTTTATAATAGAGCACCAGCGTGATGACCAGTGCGGCAGCCGCACAGATTATCAGGTAAACAGGTGGATATAAGAAACTTAGGTTTTCCAATGTAATTTCCAAATTAGCCGGGGCCTCAAAGATACGCCGCCGGGTAAAAAATCATATTATTCCATCAAATATTGGAGAGGCAACCCGATCTTAACACCATTTTAAGGTTAGGGTTGCTGAATTGCACCTAATTTTGAACGAATTACAACGGTTAAGGTGTTTTACCATCAATCCGTAAAAATGAATCTTCCTGATCATGCGTATTAAATTTTTAAGCTTATTGTTATTCCTGGGCTTCTCAGTCATTTTGCGCGCCAATTACATTTTGATTCCCATGGATCAGAAACAGAAGCAGCATCTGAAAGCATATGGTATTTGTTATTGGGTATTGGAACAAAATGTGGAAGCCTGGTGGCTCCTGAACTATCGCGGAGGCAGTTTTGCGTTTCCCTATGCCCAGAGTTTTGAAAAGGAATGTCTGACCAGGGATGTGAGTTTTGAAATTATTCCGGACGCCGGATTTGCCAAAATTCGAAATGAGATTGCCCGTGAGGAGGTCAATCAGGATGCCATTAAACTGGAGAAGGCGCCTAAAATCGCAGTATATACACCGGAGTTCAGTCAGCGTGGAGAGAAGATCCAGCCCTGGGACGATGCGGTAACCCTCGCACTTACGTACGCAGAAATACCCTACGAAACCATATATGATGAGGAAGTGATGACCGATAAGCTGGCTTTATACGACTGGCTTCACCTGCATCACGAAGACTTTACCGGTCAATACGGCAAGTTTTACGCCTACCATAATGAGCCCTGGTACCGGGAGAATAAACGTCGACAGGAAGAGCTTGCATCCCGGTTGGGATTTCAAAAGGTATCCGATCTGAAAAGAGCGGTGGTTCATAAAATCCGGGATTACGTAGCCGGAGGCGGCTTCATGTTTGCCATGTGTTCGGCGACCGATACGTATGACATTGTCCTGGCCACGGAAGGGTTGGACATTTGTGCGGACATTTATGATGGGGACCCCATGGATCCGGATGCCAATCAGAAGCTGGATTATACCAATACCTTTGCATTTAAGGATTTCAAGTTGATACTCAATCCTTTGGAATACGAGTATTCAACCATTGACAATACCCGCAGGCGCACGGTCTCACCGGAAAACGATTATTTTACCCTGTTTGATTTTTCTGCAAAATGGGACCCGGTACCGACCATGCTCACCCAGTGCCAGACCCGGACCGTTAAAGGATTTATGGGACAGACAACCGCTTTTCCGGAGGACATCATCAAGTCAAACATCCTTATCCTCGGGGAAAACAAAGCCATCCATGAAGCCCGCTACATCCACGGCGATTACGGCATGGGGACCTGGACCTTCTACGGCGGCCACGATCCCGAAGATTACCGTCATCAGGTGCATGATCCTGAAACCGACTTGAGTTTGCACCCCAATTCACCGGGTTATCGGTTGATTCTGAATAACATCTTGTTTCCGGCAGCGCGCAAAAAAGAGCGCAAAACCTGATGATTCTCCGGATACTGCTCTTTGTCATTCGCTGGGCGCTGTATGTAACGTTGCCATTTATTTTACTCATCCGCGGTGGAGTCTATTTGCATACCCATTATTTCTTGCCTGGATGGATCTGCATCACCGGTGGCGCCGGCATGGCGGCCTTTGTGTTATTCTTATATGTGTATTTGATTCAGCGTCGATTTTTTAAACCGGTATCCTCCCATCATGGACAACGGACATTTCTCTTTGCCTTATTGGTGGTGGGGGCCTATTGTTTGCAAAGTG
>JAGQXC010000227.1 GCA_020436785.1 Saprospiraceae bacterium
ACGAGGAAAAGACCAATATTCCTTTGTTTGGAGCCTATTTTTCAGCCAAGGTGGGTAATGCCATCGAGCTGGGGACGTTATATTCTACCAAGAATGACCAGTGGCTCAACCTAGGGTTCCATACGATTCTTTACCTGGGCCCGGTCCAGGTATTTGCGATTACGGACAATGCGCTGGACTTTTTGACGACAGACCCCTGGCACAATTTTCATTTTCGCGGGGGAATAAATCTTCGATTTGACTATGAAAATCCCTAAGATTCTAAGCCTGCTGCTTTTGTTATTCACCGCATGGCAAGCCCCTGGTCAAACCTTTGATTGTTCGCAAGGGCGTTTTTCGGACACCATTTATTCGGAATTAGAAATACAGACGGTCCAGTTTGGCCAGAATACAACCGCCTCCGGACAGCAACAACCATTAATGGCAGATGTGTACATGCCGGTGGCAGATCAGGCCACCAATCGTCCCCTGATTATCCTTGCTTTTGGTGGAAGTTTTATATCGGGACAGCGGGCAGACATGGCTCCTTTGGCCAAATTGTATGCAAAAAAGGGACATGTGGTCGCCAGCATTGACTACCGGCTGTATCCGGTCTTTGTTCTGGGTTTTCCCGATGATCAGGCTATAGCCCAGACCATTCTGGGTGCAGTCCATGACATGCGTGCCGCCGTCCGTTTTTTCAAGGCCTCGGCGGATCAAAATAATCCTTATGGCATTGATCCTGACCGGATCTACGTAGGCGGGATTTCGGCGGGGAGCATTACAGCGATTCAGGCGGCTTATCTGGACGACCGCGATTCTTTGAATGCATTCATGCAAACCTACCTGGATGTTCATGGAGGACAGGAAGGAGACAGTTCCCTGGATCCTGCAGATCTGAATTACAACAGCCAGGTGCAGGGTGTCATCAACCTTTCCGGTGCTATACTGGACACCAATTTTATCCAGGCAGGGGATCCTCCGATTTTCAGTATTCAGGGTGTGGATGATGACGTGGTCCCTTTTCAGACCGGGAAGGCAGCCGGGCTTCTTACGGTATATGGAAGCGGGATCATCCACCGGGTCACCGACCGCTTGGGGATATTTAATATCCTGGAGGCGGTACCGGGGGGCACCCACACGGATATTTATTTTGAGCCGCAGTTTGCCGCCCAATTGAACGCCTATATGGATCAGGTAGACCACTATTTTGTTGAAAAATGGTGTACGGATTTAACGGCAGTGGCTACCGTGGAGCCTCGGTTGAGGGTTGAGGTATTTCCCAATCCGGTCCGGAATGAATTCACGGTGCGGTCGGATGAGCCGGTCCACCAGGTCAGACTTATGAATCCGGAAGGTCGGGTGGTACCCCTGGAAGGCAACGGCAACCGATACCGGCTTGATGTTAAACTTCCGGCAGGGGTCTATCTGCTACAGATGCAGGTTGGTCAGCGCTGGATTAATCGTAAAGTGGTCAAAGTCTACTGACCATCGGCTTAACAATCGTTCTTTTTTCAGCTACCCGGGGCGCGCTAACGATGGAATTGATTGGCCGGGCTCACGGTATGGATTACAGCGATCGACGGATAAATAATTTCTGAGCCAGTTGCTGGCTGATTTGGATAACGTGATCCCGGTTGATGCGTACATGGATGCTTTGATCGTAAGCATGAAGTTCGAGCACTTCGATAAACGTATTGATTTCGATGCCAATATCCGCGAGATGACGCAGGAGGGCGTCGTCATGATGGTGGACGGCAACGACGTCACCTTTTTCTCCGGGATGCATTTCGGATAATTGAACCTGTTGGCGGATGGTAAAGCGGCCCGAAGCATTGGGGATCGGATCACCGTGAGGGTCAAACTTAGGGTGATTGAGGAAAGCATCAAGCCGGTTGATCAGTTCATTGCTGCGGATGTGCTCTAGTTCTTCAGCCAGTTCATGCACTTCGTGCCAGTCAAAGCCCAGTTTATCTACCAGGAAGGTCTCCCACAGGCGGTGTTTGCGGATCAGTTGTGTGGCAAGGCTGCGGCCTTTCTCCGTTAAGCTTACACCACGGTATTTGGCATAATCCACGAGTTCCTTTTCAGCAAGTTTTTTAATCATATCTGTCACCGAAGCCGCTTTGGTTTGCATGGCGTGGGCGATGTTGTTGGTGGTGACGGATCCCGACTCACGCTCGGAAATATTGTAAATCGCTTTGAGGTAATTTTCTTCTGTCGATGAGAGCATGATAAAGAAGTTAGGGCAAAGATAGGACATTTAGGCTAATCTAAAAATATTTTTAGTTACTCATGAAAAATGAAGAATTGTTGGAGTCAAATTGTACAGGATTTGGTTGGGACCAGAAGTTGGAAAACAACCAAAATTACAGTACTTTTGCGCGTCTTTCGTAGGACATTTATATTTATAATAACCAAATATTGATCAGGAATATGGCTCAAACAATAACTTATATCATACCGATTTTCGGTGTTTTAGCCTTATTGTATACATTTTGGCGGTCCAGATGGGTGACCCGGCAGGATGCAGGAAGTGACAAGATGAAAGCCATTGGTAAAGCAATTGCCGATGGGGCGATGGCTTTTCTAAAAGCCGAGTATAAAGTATTATCAGTCTTTGTAATTGCGGTGGCCATTCTGTTAGGTTGGAGTGGTAGCACGCAAGCGGAGTCGTCTTTTCTGATAGCTGTTGCCTTTATCATTGGCGCCATCTGCTCCGCCCTGGCCGGGTTTATTGGCATGCGGGTGGCCACCAAGGCGAATGTACGGACTACCAATGCGGCCAGGACCGGATTAGGACATGCCCTTGAAATTGCGTTTGCCGGTGGCAGTGTGATGGGATTGGGTGTGGTCGGACTGGGTGTGCTGGGCTTGGGAACCTTGTTTTTGGTGTTTTCATCCATGGGCTGGGACATGACCAAAGTGGTGACGGTGATCACCGGATTTTCCTTTGGGGCTTCATCCATTGCGTTGTTTGCCCGCGTTGGCGGTGGTATCTATACCAAAGCAGCCGACGTCGGCGCCGATTTGGTTGGTAAAGTGGAGGCAGGTATTCCGGAAGACCACCCCCTCAATCCAGCCACCATCGCGGACAACGTCGGAGATAATGTTGGTGACGTGGCCGGAATGGGTGCTGACCTTTTCGAATCTTACGTAGGTTCGATTGTGGGCACCATGGTGTTAGGCGCTTCCTTTATCGGAATGCAGGGATTTGAAAATACCAATGAATTTGGTGGCCTGAATGCCGTATTGCTGCCATTGGTACTGGCCGGAGTAGGCATCGTGGCCTCGATCCTGGGTACCTTCTTTGTACGGGTTCGTGAAGGTGGTAATCCTCAGGCGGCTTTGAACACCGGTGAATTCATCTCCTCGGGGATCATGCTGGTTGCCACATTTTTTATCGTGAAATGGTTGTTGCCGGCCAGCTGGCAATTAACGGACAGTTCCACGAATGTGTTGTTGACCTACAACAGCCTGGGCGTTTTCTGGGCGGTAATTTTCGGTTTGGTCGCCGGATTAGCCATTGGATACATCACTGAATATTATACGGGTACCGGTACCCGACCGGTTAAAAATGTGGCTCAGCAATCACTGACCGGATCGGCAACCAACATCATCGCCGGTCTTGGGGTAGGGATGCAATCCACCGCCATACCAATCATCATATTGGCAGCCGCCATCATTGGCGCCTATCAATTTGCCGGATTGTACGGCATTGCCATTGCTGCTGTCGGTATGCTGTCAAACACGGGAATTCAATTGGCGGTGGATGCTTACGGACCGATTTCCGACAATGCGGGCGGTATCGCGGAGATGAGCGAGTTACCTAAGGAAGTCCGTGGACGGACCGATAAACTCGATGCGGTAGGTAATACCACAGCGGCCATCGGTAAAGGTTTTGCCATTGGTTCTGCGGCCTTGACCGCATTGGCTTTGTTTGCAGCTTTTATGACCACCTCAAAATTGAATGTCATCGATGTTTCCAAACCGGTGGTCATGGCCGGATTACTGATCGGGGGCATGTTGCCCTTCCTGTTCTCTTCGTTGGCCATGGGAGCTGTTGGACGCGCAGCGATGGATATGATCCAGGAAGTGCGCCGCCAGTTCAGCGAGATACCACAGTTAAAGGCCGCGTTGCAGGTCATGAAAAACAATGGCGATAAAGAATACGAACAATGGTCTCCCCAGGATCAAAAGATCTTCGATGATGCCCACGGAAAAGCGGAGTACAGCCGTTGTGTGGAAATTTCGACCCAGGCCTCCATTCGTGAAATGGTTCTGCCGGGTATGATTGCCGTCCTGACTCCGGTACTGATTGGATTCCTGGGAGGTAAAGAAATGCTGGGCGGATTATTGGCCGGCGTTACGGTGACGGGAGTTCTGATGGCCATCTTCCAGTCCAATGCCGGTGGCGCCTGGGACAACGCTAAGAAAATGTTTGAAGAAGGGGTGGATATTCAGGGTAAGAAATACTTTAAAGGATCTGAGCCGCACAAAGCAGCCGTCGTTGGAGATACTGTCGGGGACCCGTTCAAGGATACCTCCGGACCGTCACTCAACATTCTGTTGAAATTGATGTCGGTAGTAGCCTTGGTTATTGCACCTTTCCTATAAGATCTCCAAGAACGAATTGAGAATTCGATTTGGGTGGGTTTTGCAAAAAGCTCACCCATTTTGTTGATGACGGCTAATGTACCCGAGTTAATGAATTAATTCATGATAGGTTAATGAGCATTGCCCGGAGGTTTCCTTCTCCTTTTTCCTTTTTCCTTTGTCCCGAGATTTCTCCGTTTCGCCTACGGCTTCAGTCGAAATGACAGTAAGCGGATTTGATCACTACTGACGAGCGCATCGCTGCTGTATCTCGCACCTCATACCTCGCACCTCATACCCCGTTTCTGTTAATTTGTTTAGGCGTAGATTTGTTTATAGGAATTGCCAGAATGGCTCTTTCTCCTTTGACCCCGTACATCGAACCCAGTAAAAGGTTAATCAGTTAATAAGTGGATGAGTTAGTTAATAAGCAATAAGTCAACCATATACGGGGATAAGTAATGACATTACAAGGTGGACTCCTTCTCCTTTTTCCTTTGTCCCGAGATTTCTCCGTTTCGCCTACGGCTTCAGTCGAAATGACAGTAAGCGGATTTGGTCACTACTGACGAACGCTTCGCCGCTGTCAGCATGGCACCACCCCACACCCCATACCCCATACCCCACACCTCGTACCTCTTTCCCATACCCGAGTTAATAAGTTCATCAGCCAATTATCTCTTTGCTGCTTTAATCCTCCTGCGTGGAACACTTTTTCGGCATTGTCCTTGTATCAGATCGGTAGATTAGGAAACCATCTGCCGTTACCGATACGTTAAATAGAAAAATCTCTCAACGGCGGGTAAAACAAAATTGGTTAATTTGGAGTCTTTTAATCTGTTTAAACCGCTTGGCCATTTAATCGGAAGGATTATGAAGTTTAGATCTTACTTTGTGGTGCTGCTGGGAGCAGGCTTGCTCTTTTTCAGTGCCAAACTCAATAAAACCGAATACAACCCGGAAAAAGAATCCGTCATTATGCAGGCGGTGAACAACGTTCTGAAGCTGGGGCATTTCCAACCCAAGGATGTTGATGATAAATTAAGCGCCCAACTGTATCAGGAATACCTGGACAATCTGGACGGTGGCCGCCGGTTCCTCACTCAACAGGATGTAGCCAAGCTTGATCCCTATAAAACCATGCTGGATGACGAAATCAACAACGGGACCAACGAGTTTTTTGATTTGTCCTACCAGTTGATTACCGATGGCGTAAAAAAGGCCAAAGGAATTTACGACGACTTGAAAGACCAGCCCTTCGACTTCACCATTGATGAGAAAATCGAATTTGATCCGGATAAGAAACCGTTTGCCAAAGACGATGCGGAACTCAAGGATTATTGGCGTAAAGCCCTGAAATATGAATTCATGACCCGTCTGGTTCGCCGGATGGAGGACAATGAATCAAAGCCGGAGAGCGAACAGGAAAGCCGCGACGAGATGGAAAAGAAAATTCGTGAAAGCATGAAAACCATGTTTGACCGGGCTTTCAACAATTGGTTAAAACTGACCAGGACCCACCGGTTTGACATATACATGAATTCTTTTACCGGGTTGTTTGACCCACACACCAACTACCTGACACCAAAAGGCAAGGAAGATTTTGATCTGCGCATGTCAGGAGCCCTTGAGGGCATTGGCGCCCGTCTGCAGGCCGATGGTGATTACACCAAAGTATTTGAAATCGTGCCGGGAGGTCCGGCATTTAAACAGGGTGACCTCCAGGTGAATGACCTGATCATGAAAGTTCAGCAGGAAGGTCAGGATGTGGTCGATGCGGTAGGCATGCACATCGATGATGTCGTATCCATGATTCGTGGCAAAAAAGGAACCAAAGTAACCATCACGGTGAAAAAACAGGATGGTACGATCCAGGACATTACCATTACCCGCGACAAAGTAGTTACGAACGAGGAGATCGCAGCCCAGTATTTGATGCTGGAGGATCCTGAAGTTGGTGAGAAGGTAGGTTATATCCGACTGGAGTCCTTTTACGCCGACCTGGATGGCGACCGTTCCTGCTCGAAAGATGTATCCGATGCATTGACCAAATTGCAGGATGATGGCGCCAAAGCGATGATTCTCGATTTACGAAACAATGGGGGCGGATATCTGCACGAGGTGATTAAAATGACCGGCTTGTTTATCGAAGACGGTCCGATTGTGCAGGTCAAAGCACGTCGCGGTGGTGCACGTGAATTTGACGATGAAGATAAAGGCGTTGTTTACACCGGTCCACTGGTGGTGTTGGTCAATGCCTACAGCGCTTCCGCTTCGGAGATCATCACTGCCGCATTACAGGATTACAACCGGGCGGTTGTCGTCGGTGGACAAGCAACATTTGGCAAAGGAAGTGTCCAAAGTTTTTACGATCTGGATCAAATCTCACGCGGTGCCGATGAATTCAAGCCTCTGGGAGAAATCAAGATGACCACCCAAAAATATTATCGCATCAATGGCGGCTCTACCCAGCTCAAGGGTGTCGCTTCAGACATCGTTCTTCCTGACCGGTATATGTTTTTTGATGTTGGTGAACGCGAATATCCTTCCGCCATGGCGTGGAGCCAAATCGATCCACTCACGTATAGTCAGCATGTTTACCAGGTACGGAATATGGACCAGTTGCGTTTGAATTCTCAAAAAAGGGTGATGAATAATGAACGTTTCCAACTTATTCAGGAGAACTCTAAACGGTTGAAAACCCGTAGCGACGACACGGAAGTCACGCTTAATTTGGATAAATTCCTGGCTGAACGGGCGATCGAAAAGGAAGAAAATAAGAAGTATGAAGGCTTGAACGACGATCTTGTTGATCTGGATGCCGACCTGCTGGATGAAGATTTCATCGATCCGGATGTTCCCCAGGATTCTACCATGTTCATTCGTTATCAAAACCTGCAGAAGTCTATTAAGAAAGATCTTTATGTAGACGAATCGGTACACATCCTTAGTGACATGATGCTGATGGATAAGGCCAAAGTAGGTATGAAAGAATAATGGCTTTTTCGCATAAATGAAACAGTAATGTTTTGGCCCTTCCTTTCCGGAAGGGCTTTTTTTTTGGTTATGGATGGCAGTGAATCGGCTACTAACGATGGGTTGCAACAGCCTGGCAACAAAGCGCACTTTTTCAACGAAAAGACAATAGATATCCTGGTTTTTGTCCCTGAGGTAATTCATTTCTGCTATATTAGTAGCAATTGACTCTTCATTTATGTCAACCAACCGCATGAATCGCCTCTGGAAGTCTTTTGTACTTGAATCCAACAAGTACAGCTTGCAGTGCATATTTCAGGATTCATACCTCGACCTGTACCGGTATGGTTTGCGGATGGTCCAAAGTCCAGAAGATGTAAAAGATGCAATTCAGGATCTGTTTGTCAATTTGTGGAGTTACAAAAATTCGCTTTCTGAGGAGGTTAAGGTGAAGCCCTACCTGCTGGTATCGCTGAAGCACCAACTTACCCGAATGAAGGCCAGACCGGGGTTTGACCTTTTGACCGAGGACCATGAACGTTTACTGCGCAGTCAGGAATTGTGTGAAATTCCGGACCCTGGTTTGAAAGCTCTGGTGTCCCGCAAACTCGATGATTTGCCAGCACGTCAAAAAGAAATCCTTTATCTTAAGTATTTTGAGGCCTTGAGTTACGAGGAGATTGCCCAAATCCTCGATATTCAATACCAGTCGGTGGTTAATCAGGCATTTCGGGCTGTATCCAAATTACGACAGGATAAACAGTTGAGTAAACTGGCCATGCTGCGGATGAACTGGTCCTGAAATCCCCGGAACGGTAGGTTGCCTTTTAGCCCACCAATTCAATAAATTTTAAAAATAGTGGTTCGGAGAAGGGTATGAAACTACCCGTTAAATGCTCTATGAGGTGAAAGCCTGACCCGGAATTCCTCCGGTGATCGGGTTTTAACGATAATTATGGACATAGAAAAACTCCGTAATGACCCATCATTTTTAAACTGGGCTTACAACCGGGAGGAACGTGATTGTGATTTCTGGGAACAATACATCCTGGATCATCCGGAAAGTGCGTCACAGCTTCTGGAGCTGCGTGGTGAACTTGTCAATACATACCTCGCACTGGAAGAGGTTAATTTAAACTTCCAATGGAACCAGGTGGATCGACGCATCGATCGGTTTGACCGCCAGCAGAAAAGACGCCGGACCTTTGCTTACGCAATGGCTATAGCTGCCATTCTGATTCTGGGAATTTTTGGTTTGAATCGTTATTTTTTGTCCGACCAGTACCCCAACCAACTGACTGAAAAGATTGAAACCAAGCCGGGCGAGATCAAGACCTTCACCCTGCCTGATGGCAGCGAGGTGACATTAAATGGTCGGTCAACGCTGCAATATTCCCCCTCATTTACGGATCAACCAAAGAGACTGGTAAGGTTGCATGGCGAAGCATTTTTCAAAGTTGTGAAAAATCAAACCCGCTTTGTGGTCCAGTTACCGGATGCCGAGATTACTGTTTTGGGCACCAAGTTCAATGTGGAATCACGTCATCCGCAGTCTCGTGTGAGCCTTCTGGAAGGCAGCGTGGATGTGCGGTGCGGAGAGCAGGAGGTTATGCTCAAACCCGGGCAGTCGGCTTACATTGATGAAAGAATTGACGTGTTTAACGAGGATGTGGCCGCCATTGCCAGTTGGAAGGATGGCGTGTGGTCCTTTAAAAATACCCCGTTTGCTCAGTTGGTGAACCGGCTGGAAGATGATTTTGGCCTACAAGTCGAACTTAAAGATCAATCCTTATTATCCAGAAATATTTCCGGGAATTTATCCACCAAGGACTTGCATGTATTGTATCAGGCACTGGAAAGCATGTTAAATATTCAAATTGAAGAGGGTACTCAAGGTATTGTTATTCAATAAATGAGCCGTATGAAGCACACCATCCTATCTGTTATTATTGGTTTGAATCTCCTTTCCGGAGCATTGATAAGCCAGGGCGTGCAAGCCGTCAGTCAGCACTCAATGGATAACCGGGAAAGCCTGGAGAAGGTTTTGGAAAAAATCATTTCAAAGAAATCCATCCACATCCTTTTTGAGTCCAGCCTGGTGCAGGACCGGTACGTAACCTTACCAATCGATTTTGGTCAGGATGCCCAGGCCGTGCTTTCCGATGCCTTGTTGCACCAACCCATAGGATTTAAGAAGCTGGATCCGGTGAATTATGTATTGGTGCAAAAATCGATACCAATTGGCAAAGCATCGGATGATCCAACGGTTGAACTGGCCCCGGCCCTCAATCCCTTGCCTCCGGAGATTCCCGACCGGGAAATCCAGGGAACGGTTTTGGATGGTGTATCGGGAGAACCCTTAATCGGGGTTACCGTGACCGTAAAAGGCAATCCGGGCATGGGCAGTGTAACCGATGTCGATGGAAACTATTCCATCTCGGTTCCGGATGAGGCAGATACCCTGGTGTTTTCTTACATCGGTTATCAGACCAGGGAGGTAAGTATCGCTTCAGGTGGAACGGCGCAAGTGATATTATCCATCGGGGTCAATCAATTGGATGAGGTGGTTATCACTGCGGTTGGTATCGAAGCCAACAAACGTGCTCTGGGTTATTCCATCAGCGAACTGAAGTCCGAAGACCTTCAGGATGCCAATGAGGCCAACCTGGTCTCGGCGCTCAGTGGCAAAACCGCCGGGGTACTGGTTACCTCTGCCTCGGGATCTCCGGGCTCCAGTGCCAACATCCGCATCCGGGGAAATAAATCCATCAACGGAAGCAATAAACCATTGATCATCGTCGACGGATTACCAATCGATAACACTTCTTCCGGTAATGGGAGTGTAGGAGTGGATGTGTCCAACCGGGCAATTGACATCAATCCCAATGACATCGAATCGGTGTCCATCCTGAAAGGGCCGGCTGCGACCGCCATGTATGGGATCCGGGCCGCCAACGGGGCCCTGGTTATTACTACCAAAAAAGGAAAGCTTGGCAAGCCGGTGATCAACTTTCGTAGTTCCTTTGGAATCTCGGAAGTCAATAAGACCATCGATCGTCAATTCATTTACGCTCAAGGGACCTACACCGGAGGAGCGGCGGTATACCGGGGACCCGAGACCGGGGAAGCCAACAGTTTTGGACCACGTATGTCCGCTTTGGAGTACGATGGGGATCCGACGTACCTGTACGATAAACATGGCCGGTTGGTTCCGGCAGGCGCCGGGAATGGTATGGCAGCCATTGTCTTTGATCCGGAAGCTGATTTCTTTGATCGGGGTAGTACCTATGATAATAACATTTCCGTATCCGGAGGTACGGAGCGGCTACGGTATTACACCTCCCTGGGGACGCTGCAACAGAATGGGGTCGTACCCACCTCCACCTGGTCCCGGTATTCATTCAAAGGAAATTTTGACATCTCATTGAATGATAAATTTACCGTAACAACCAACACCAGTGTGGTTCGCTCCGGGGGGGACCGCAAAAACCGGGGTAACGCCCTTTCCGGGGTTACCATAGGGTTATTCAGGACTCCCATCAGCTTTGATAACGGCAACGGCCTGCGTGGCATGGATGCAGCAAATTATCCTGCTGCCTACATCTTTCCTGACGGAACTCAGCGAGCCTACCGAGGGACGGACCGCTATGATAATCCTTACTGGTCAATCAACCGGGTGCCTTTTACCGACGATGTCAACCGGGTTCTTCAAAGTGTAGGGCTTAAATATCAGATTGTCGATGGATTGACCTTTTCCTATAAAGTGGGCATGGATCACTATTCGGACAAACGAAATGCAGCCTGGGACATTCACAGTGGTTCTGAAGTGAATGGGAGGGTTGAATACCGTACCATCTTATCCACCGATTTTAATTCCGACCTGCTGTTGTCCTACGATCATCAGCTGGGTAAAGATTTTGATATCAATGCGACGGTTGGACATAACGTTTATAGTTCCAATTACAATACGAGAAATACCAATGGCTTGGAATTGACTAAACAGGGTTTTTTCCACATCAGTAACGCCATCAACATTGAATCCAACGAGACCATCGCAAGGAGGCGGCTGTATGGGGTTTTTGGCGATGTCAAATTGGGTTGGCACAAAATTGCCTATTTGAATTTTACCGGACGGAATGACTGGTCGAGCACGCTGCCAATCCAGAATAATTCCTTCTTCTACCCAACGGTAAGCGCCGGCCTGGAATTTACCGAATTACTGGGCATTACCGATCACCCCGTCTTATCCTATGGTAAGATCCGTGCTTCTTACGGACAAGTAGGCAACGATGCCGGACTCTACCTGACGGAAAATTATTTCCAGCAAGCGACCGCCGATGGTGATAATTTGTTGCCGGCAAATGATTTCCCTGCCTTTGGGACCAATGCCTTCGAACGATCTACCGTGCTGGGAAATGCCGACCTGAAAGCCGAGAAGACCACCACTTTTGAGATCGGGACGGATTTAAAATTATTGAAAGGGAGAATCAACCTGGACTTTACCTACTACAAGGCAATTACCAGCGACCTGATTGTGGAAGCCCAGGTTTCAGCGGCTTCCGGTTTTACCATTGCTCCGGTCAATGCCGGTGAGATCCTCAATGAAGGCGTCGAAGTTGTTCTTGGGTTGACGCCATATAAAAAAGGTGATTTTCGCTGGGATATGGACATCAACTTTACCAAGGCTAAGAACATCGTGACGGCTCTGCCCGAAGGCATTGACCAGATCCCATTGGCAACTTTTTCGGCATTATCCTCTCTGATTGTGGAAGGTGAACCCTATGGAGTATTGGTGGGGACGGCTTATAAACGCAACGATGCCGGGCAACTGATTATCGGAGCGGATGGATGGCCGTTGGTCAATACGGAACAAATCAAGGTAGGCGATCCCAATCCGGAGTGGATTGGCGGCTTGCGAAATTCCTTAACGTATAAAGGATGGGCGCTGACCGGACTGCTGGATGTCCGCAAAGGCGGCGACATTTGGAATGGGACCAAAGGTGTACTTGATTACCTGGGTGTCGGAGGTGAAAGCGGCAGAGACCGTGAAGTGACCGGATTTATCTATGAAGGGGTGACCGAATCGGGCGAGGCCAACACCGTTCCTGTTGATTTTGCCAACCCGGCCAATGGTACCGGCGGCATCAAATGGCGACGCAACGGATTCCTGGGCCTGGCGGAAGATAACATTGAAGACGGAGGGTGGGTTCGTCTCAGGGAACTCGCCTTGCATTATACCTTGCCACAAAAATGGTTTACCAGCTGGCATATCGACGGCGTCAACCTGGGTATTAGTGGGCGCAATCTCTGGTTAAAAACGGATTATTCCGGTGTAGATCCCGAAACCAATCTTCGCGGCGATTCCAACGATACCGGTTGGGATTATTTCAATTTGCCCAATACCCGGTCATTTACCTTTTCCCTGAACCTAAAGTTTTAACTATGCGATCCGCAACAACCATCAACAATTCAACCGGTAGTAAGTGGGCAAAACGGTTTGCAATTCTGGGCATCATCCTGATGGCACAGGCGTGTGATTTTGGCGATTTGAATATCGACCCTACTCGTCAAAGCGATGCCAATGTTCGTGAGATCCTTCCGAATGCCATTGTACAAACCGCCAGGAATACCATGAGTATCGGCGGCCGGGTTGCCGGGACCCTGGTTCAACATTTTGAAGGTACCGAAGCCCAACCGCTGAGTTATAACAACTACCTGGTTGACGAACAGACTTTATCCGATTTTTGGGAAACCGGTCTCTATGCCGGAGCCATGAAGGACTGCAAGATCATCATTGAAAAGGCCATCACCGAAGATCAGCCTTATTATGCAGGCATAGCCCGGGTTCTGATGGCGTTCAATCTGGGAATCGCCACCAGTTTCTGGGGGGATGTACCCTACAGTGAGGCTTTACTGGGTACGGAAAGTCTCAAAGCCAAATACGATACCCAGGCCGAGATCTACGTGAGTATTATCGGCTTGTTGGATCAGGCTATTGAGGATTTTCAACAACCACCGGTGATCGGAGGACCCACGAATGATGACCTGATATTTGGTGGCGATGCCGGAAGATGGGTGAAGACCTGCCATGCGCTGAAAGCCCGATACCTGATGCACCAGTCCAAGAGAGATGCAAACAAAGTCCAACAAGCCCTGGAAGAGGTCCTACAGGCTTTCACCAGTGCCGCCGATCAGCCGGACTTTCATTTTGCAGATAGCGATAACGAGAGCAATCCACTGGCCTTGTTTGGACAGGAGCGTCCACAACAAATGGAAATTGGTGTCGGATTGAAGGAAATGATGGCTTCCAGCGGTGATCCCCGCAGATCAAAATATTGGGTGGAAGTTCAGGGGAAGGATGAAATATTCCTCGCTGGTAATACCGACCTGATCCGGGCGCAACGCAGCTCAGCCATCCCGCTGATCTCTTACAGTGAATTGTTATTTATCCAGGCGGAAGCGCTGGTACGCACCGGAGGCTCCAATGCGGCTCAGATCTTTACACGCGGGATCATTGCCAGCATGGAGGCTTGTGGAATTCCTCCGGCCATGTACAATCCTTACCTGGCATTTAATGGTGGATTGCCGTCCTCATTGAGCTTGGATGAGAAGGTGGGTCGCATCATTGACCAAAAATTCATAGCTTTATATGGACAGAATCCCCATGAGGCGTGGATTGACCAGCGGCGAACCGGATACCCGGTTTTACAGATTCCCCAAAATGCCAACGCCAGCTTAAATCCAACACTGGTCCTTCCCAAGCGGGTTCCTTACCCGATCAGTGAACGGACAACCAATAATGCCAATTATCAAGAAGCCATAAATCGCCAGGGTGGACACCTGATGGATGTGACGCCATGGTTGTTCCAATAATTTGATAAATCGACAATCACAAAAATGAGTGTATCATGAAAAAAAGATTACTGAACTTTCTGGTGCTGACGGGCCTTATCCTGCCCTGGTCGGTGTCAGCGCAAATGACTGATTTGATTTTTTCCGAATACAGTGAAGGTTCTTCTTTTAATAAGTACCTGGAATTGTACAATGGGACCGGTCAGGTCGTCGATCTTGCCGGATACAGTATTTGGAAAATTACCAATGACGGGTACTGGTTTGAAAGGGATTTTCCTTTATCCGGATTTCTGGAAAACGGAAAGACTTACCTGATTGTCCACGAAGACGCGGACCCGGCTTTGCTGGCATTGAGAGATACCATTGGCCCTCCGGGCATTGATTTTGCCCTGTTCAATGGAAACGAGGCGTATGCCCTGGTCAAATTTGTCGATGGAGATACTGTTTTTGTGGATGTGATCGGAGTTGAAAGCGGGGATGTATCCCCGGATAATTGGGATGTCGCCGGCATTAGCGGTGCCGGAGCCGAACATACGTGGATACGTAAACCCGACGTATGCAGTCCGAATGCCGACTGGCTGAGCAGTGCCGGAACCAACGCCGATGATAGCGAATGGATCATTTATGATCAGGATTATTGGGAAGATGCCGGCATGCATACCACAAATTGTGCCGCTCCCATGTCCGACCTGACGTACGAACTCTTTTTCTCTGAATACGGTGAGGGTTCCGAAAACAATAAATACCTCGAATTATTTAATGGTACCGGTGCGGATATTGATCTTAGTAATTATACCCTTTGGAAAATTACCAACGATGGCAACTGGTTTGAGCGCGAGTTTCCCCTCATTGGCATTCTGCCTACCAACACCACGTACACCATCGTCAATCAGGATGCCGGAGCAACCTTGGCGGCCGTACGGGACACGACTGGTCCGGTGTCTCCTGAATTTGCCCTGTTTAATGGGAACGAAGCTTTCGCCCTGGTGAAGATCACCGGGCCGGATTCAACCGACCGGGAAATT
The DNA here is from genome assembly GCA_020436785.1 of Saprospiraceae bacterium. Lineage (GTDB taxonomy): Bacteria > Bacteroidota > Bacteroidia > Chitinophagales > Saprospiraceae > JAGQXC01. The sequence continues at coordinate 15,429 of JAGQXC010000227.1, forward strand.
CTGGACGTGATCGGTTATGAATCGGATACCGTAGTCCCTGCGAATTGGGATGTGGCCGGAGTAATTGGCGCCGGAGCCGAGCATACCTGGGTACGGAAATCATCCGTTTGTGGTCCCAATTCCGATTGGGCCAGCAGTGCCGGGACCAATGCAGACGACAGCGAGTGGATCGTCTATGATCAGGATTACTGGGACGATGCCGGCATGCACACATTCTCGCTGTCCCCGGCTCCCCAGTTTGAAGCAGGGCCTGCTTCGACGACGGTTTCATGTGGAAATGTACCGGAACCTCCTATGCTTAATGTGACCTATTACGGTAAAAATGGCCTGGAATATATGACCGGGGTCGCGGCCATTTCCAGCGGTGGCTATGACCACTGCGGCGGTAAGATCTCTTTCCTGTGGACCTATACCGATGAATGCGGTAAAACCGGATATGTATTGCAGGAGATCACCGTAGAACCACTGCCTCAAGCGGTCTTTATGAACGTGCCTGCTGATGATACCGTTGATTTTGCGGACATCCCGGCTCCTACACCACTCACTTACAGCAATGGAGAAACCGATAGCTGTGGCATTTCCGGGACCATTATGCCAGAAGTGGTCGACAACGCCTCACCCTGCGGTGGATCACGAACGTATACCTGGAATTTTACCGATGATTGCGGTCGTACCACCACCGCCAGCCAAAAAATCACGGTCAATGGAGAAGGGGGAAAGGCCACCGAACTTTTCTTCTCCGAATATGGGGAAGGATCGGGCAATAATAAATACCTGGAACTCTACAATGGTACACCTTATGACGTGGATTTGTCCCAATATACCATATGGAAAATCACCAACGATGGCAATTGGTTCGAGGCGGAATTTCAGCTTACCGGTACCCTGGGTACCTGTCAAACCTACCTGATCGTCAACAAGGATGCTGACGAATACCTCGCATCGATTCGCGATACCACGGGACCCACAACGCCAAATTTTGCCTTGTTCAATGGAAATGAAGCTTTCGCCCTGGTGAAGATCACCGGCCCGGATTCAACCGACCGGGAGATCCTCGATGTGATCGGTGAAGAAAGCGGTGATACCGTTCCGGGTAACTGGAGTGTCGCCGGCGTGGAGGATGCCGGGGCCGAACACACCTGGGTACGTAAGTCCACCACCTGTGGACCAAATGCCGACTGGGCTTCCAGTGCCGGTACGAATGCAGACAACAGCGAATGGATTGTCTATGGTCAGGATTACTGGGATGATGCCGGAAAACACACCAACGAATGTTCCGGTGCCAGTGAATTTGCCAATGCCACCGAACTCTTCTTTTCCGAATATGGTGAGGGATCAGACAACAATAAATACCTCGAATTATTCAATGGCACCGGCCAAGACGTCGATCTTTCCGGGTACACCATCTGGAAGATCGTCAATGAAGGCAATTGGTTCGAGCGCGAATTTGTGATGGAGGGAATTCTTCCCAACAACGAGACCTATATGTTGGTCAACCAGGCTGCTGATGAGTATCTGGCTTCTATCCGGGATACGACCGGCCCGGTATCCCCTGAGTTCACCATTTTTAATGGGAATGAAGCGTTTGCTTTGGTTAAGATTACCGGCCCGAATCCCGAAGACCGGGTCATGTTGGATGTGATTGGTACGGAAAGTGGTGATGTCGTTCCCGAGATCTGGGATGTTGCCGGTGTTGTCGGTGCCGGTGCCGAACATACCTGGATTCGTAAACCGACCGTCTGTGGTCCTAACGACAATTGGCCTTCGAGTGCAGGATCCAGTCCCGAAAACAGTGAGTGGATCGTTTTTGATCAGAATTACTGGGAAGATGCCGGGAAACATACTTTCCAGTGCCAGCTGATGGTTGCGGATTCGGTGATGGTTACCTTCCAGGTTGACATGAGTCAGATTACGGTATCCGCCAATGGGGTCCATATCGCCGGGAGCTTTCAGGGCTGGGATGCCGGCTCTACATTGATGACGGATACGGATGGCGACGGAATTTACACCTATACGGCCAAATTGCCGGCCAATATGAATTATGAATATAAATTCATTAATGGTAACGCATTCGGAATGGACGAAGCCGTGCCGCCCACCTGTGCTCAGAATAATAATCGCTTTGTCGATGTGGGATCCACGGACCTGGTTCTGGATCCGGTTTGTTATGCTTCCTGTGGGGTGTGCGTCGGCGTTTACATGGTGACCTTCCGGGTGGATATGTCCAAGCAGGAAGTTTCGACCGACGGCGTCCACCTGGCCGGAAACTTCCAGGGTTGGGATCCTGCCGCCACGGCCATGACCGACGTGGACAACGACAGCATCTATGAGGTAACCCTCGAACTGAGCGGAGGTAACTTGTACCAGTACAAATTTATCAACGGCAATGCCTGGGGATTTGATGAGTCGGTACCCGGAGAATGTGCGGTGGATAATAACCGGGTCTTGGAATTGGGCACCGAGGATGTGGTAACCGACGCGTTCTGTTTTGGAAGTTGTACCGCCTGCGATGTGAGCAGCATCCGGGACATTTTGCTGGATCAGACACTCCGCATCTATCCGAATCCCAATTCCGGTGATTTTAATCTGCGGTTCGCCTTACCGGATGCCGAAGATGTAGAAATCACCACTTACAACAGTTTGATGCAGGTCATCTCGTTGACCAATACCACTTTGCCGGCGGGAAGTAATACATTGAATATGCATCTCAATCGTGCTTCAGGTTTGGTCTTTGTTAAGATCAAAACGAGCAGAGGTATAGCCGTACGCCAAGTGATTGTTGATAAATAATTGGAAAGCCTTTCCAATATTAAATAAGCGGGTCCGGTGATCCAATACAGGTCACCGGACTTTTTATCCAAATATGGCCGTGAAGCAGTTAAGCAAATTCTTCGTTGTGCTATTTGTACTGGCTGTCGAGTATTTGCCAGCTCAACGGGTATTATTTGGTCATTTGCGCGCTTACCTGGAGGATTACATTTTAACGCTTCCGGTAGCTGGCTCCAATGTTTACCATGACCCTGATCCGGATGATCTTGTTCGTTTAGGAATGGCCGTGGACCAGATCGTTGCCGGAAACCTGACGGATGCCCAGGCACATGCTACGGCAAGCGGGTATGAAGTCATCCGCTATATTGACAATTCGTCAACATCCAACCGGGAATTTTGGGGATTACAACCACAACCCGGTAGCACCAATTATTGGGGTGTCCTTTTTTGGAATCCGGTTGCTTGCCGAAACATTGTCCTACAATGTCCACACCCGCGATTTGATAGCAATACCGGGCTTGAGGGTACATACCTCTTTCTTAATTTGGATGTGAAAGGTCTGATGATCAGTGGAACCCATCGGTGCAACAGCATTGCTCCAACGGCCTGTTCGGGTTCAACAACGGCATGTGGAAGCAATGCGGCTTACCGTATTTCCGATATCGCACACAACGATCAAAGCTTGTTTCAGAGGATGACTGTAAGCCTGTCTGCGTTTGGAGTCGATTATTTCATTCAATTGCATGGATTTGCAAAATCATCGGGCGATCCTAACCTGATCATCAGCAATGGAACCCGCACTACGCCGGAAGATGATCCCATTGCGCGGCTGCGGGATGGGCTTTATGCGATTGATCCGCAATTAACCTTCAAAATTGTCCACATTCATACCGACTGGACCAAGCTGACAGCCTTCACCAATACGCAGGGCCGATACCTTAATGAAAGTGAAGAACCATGTAGTCGGAATGCCACCACTGCCACCGGTCGTTTCATTCACATCGAGCAGGAATACGACCGTTTTCGCAAGGATGAGGCGGGGTGGGATCTGATGCGCGAAGGATTGGAATCGGCATTTACTTGTGCCGTTGTTGCCAATCATTCTTTATCAATGTCACCATTGCTTCAAATTCACATCTTGCCGGATCGCTTACAAATTGTATATGGCGGGGACCTCCCTTTACGGATAACCATTGCGACTGCCGATGGACGGATTTGGTATGCTGGCCGAAATTCGCAGGATCAGTTCTATTTTCTTCCACATGGAGTCATGTGCTTTCTCGTGGTTCGTGACTGGGAACAGGGGACCCTGTTAGCCCAAAAGAAGATCTTTCTTCCCTGATTATTCGGAAAATCCCGGACGAAACTCCAGACATTACCGCCATCCGGTGGGCATTGTTTATCTTGATGAATCTATGGCAATCCGATCGCCTCGTAACCGTTCGCAGCGAATAACCGCCTGGATGCAGGCATTAGGCCCGGGAATCATCACCGCTGCCTTGGTCTTTGGACCCAGCAAGATGACCGTGGCTACCAAATTGGGCGCTGAGTTTGGTTATGGGCTGCTCTGGGTAGTGGTTGCCGCCATTTTTTTCATGATGGTCTATACGTCAATGAGCGCTCGCATTGGGCTGGCCAGCGAAGTCTCCATCCTGGATCTGATCCGGCAGAAATGGGGGACGACGGCCGGGGTGATGATAGGCATTGGGGTTTTCCTGGTGGCTGCATGCTTCCAGGCAGGCAACTCCATTGGTGCCGGAATAGCGTTGGAAGAGTTGACCCATACCGCCCGGATACCCTGGATCTTGTTCTTTAATTTGTTGGGAATTGTCCTTCTTTTCTTTCGCAGCTTTTACCGGGTACTGGAAAAAGTAATGTTGGCACTGATCCTGATGATGCTGATAGCGTTCATTGTGACTTCCTTGACCACCCGTCCTTCTTTTGCAGCCATCACTCATGGTTTGGTGCCGGCAGTTCCTGGCGGTTCCTGGCAATTGGTTACTGCACTGACCGCTTCCTGTTTTGCACTGGTAGCCGCTTTTTATCAGGCTTACCTGATCCAGGAACGCCGCCGTAAATCGGTTGACCAAGCTGTCGAAGACCGCAGTTTTCCCGGCTTATTGATTCTGGGCATTATGACCGCACTAGTCATGATTTGTGCGGCAACGGTTATGCATCCCCAGGGAATTAAAGTCACCAATGCTTCCGACATGGGACGTGCGCTAGAGCCATTATTCGGGCATTACGCATCGGTATTCTTTCTGGTCGGATTATTCGGTGCATCCTTTTCATCACTGATTGGCAATTCGACCCTGGGTGGAACGGTCTTCAGTGATGCGTTGGGTTATGGGAGTAAACTGGATTCCTTGCCGGTACGCTTGTTGATCGCCCTGGTCATGATCACCGGCGCCGTGGTGGCCATCCTGTTTGGCAGTTTGCCAATCCAATTGATTGTTTTTGCCCAAAGCATTACCATCTTCATCATTCCATTGATTGGATTAGCCATCTTTCTGATTGCCAACGATCGGCAGATCATGGGAGCCAGGACCAATGGCTTATTGGCCAATCTTACAGGGGG
>JAGQXC010000014.1 GCA_020436785.1 Saprospiraceae bacterium
GCGGGGCGTTCCGAATGCATGCTGAGTCCATACAATTGACGGGAAATACCTACCGCAAAATCGCAGATGTCGATCATCTCCTGAACTTCTCCCAGTCCCTCCTGGTAACTCTTCCCCATCTCATAAGAGACCAGCATGCCCAGATGTTCCTTGTGCTTGCGTAATGCCTGCCCATACTGACGAACGATTTCGCCGCGTTTGGGCGCCGGGATCAACCGCCATTGTACGAATGCTTTCTGGGCGGTTTGAATGATTTTATCGTATTCTTTCCGGGTAGTGATGCTCACTTTACCAATCGATGTACCATCGACGGGTGATGTAGATTCTAGGTACTCCTGGGAAGTGGTGAACTTGGTTCCGGTCCAGCTTCCTGCATTGATTTTTGACAGTCCTAATTTTTTAATAAAATCTTTCTTCATTTTTTTTATATCTTTAAGGCTAGGCAAAGTTATGAAAAAGCCTCCCCCCGCCGTATCCCCCAGTTATAAGATTACGAAGGAATACTTCGTTTATTAATTTACTGGAACTCGATTCCGATGCGCCGCCAACCAATCTTAATCTGCATCCTATGCATAGCTCATTGGCTATTCAGCCAACCGGCTACGCCATACCTTAACCTTATTCCAAATCCTTCCTTTGAAGAATTGACTGCGATTCCTCAGGAATGGTTTTACACCGGAGCACATTTCACCCAGTGCAGTAATCACTGGAATTCTCCGACCAGTGCCTCGCCCGACCTCTATGGACCGAGATTGAATGTCCCGCGTCATTGGCGGGAGAAAGGCTTTGGCAAGATGTACGCTAAAGATGGCTCTTATTGCGCCGGAATTACCATGTATGGTTGTGACAACGGCAAGCCTCACTGTCGTGAATACATTCAGGTACTCCTGGATGAGCCACTTGTCCCCGGTCAGCTTTACGAGATGACTCTCTGGGTTGCTCATCTGGATGGATCGCTGTGGGCCGGAAACCTGGGTGGCTATTTTTCGGAGGACAAGATTTCCGAAATTGGAGCCAGTTTGCTGGAAAAAGACCCGCAAGTCCTCTGGAAGGATGCGATTGTGGTCAAAGAAGGCAGTTGGTTACGTCTGCAGAAAACCTTTAGTGCGGAGGTCGATGCCCGTTACCTCACCATCGGCAATTTTTTCCCGGATGATCGTACCACGACCAGTGGCGAGAGCTTCCTTAACTATGCCTATTACTACCTGGATGATGTCTCCGTTCATAAAATCGATCCCATCCTCACCCGGGACACCTCCACCCTGGTTCCCGACCCGGTCGAGACCAACCGTTTTTACGCCTTGAACAACATCTATTTCGATTACGATGAATCCACACTACTTCCAGCTTCTTATCATGAGTTGAACAAACTGCTCAAAGTGATGCGGGAACACCCGGACTGGCTGATTCAGATCCATGGCCATACCGACATTTTTGGTGATGCCGTTTATAATCAGCACCTCTCCGTGCAGCGTGCGCGTGCCGTCGTGAATTACCTGATCAAATACGGCATCGAACCCCGGCGGGTGACCTACGTTGGCCATGGCAGCCAGCAACCCATCGCCTCGAATGCCAAAGAAGCCGGGCGCCAGATGAATCGCCGGGTTGAATTTAAGATCATTGTGCCGAGTACGGTGGAATATTGATTGAGGTAAGGGGTCGTGGGGTTTGAGGTCTTGGGGTATGGGGTGCGCGGTACGAGGTATGGGGTTCGGGATAAAGGAAAAAGGATAAGGAGCTGCCAATTCTCATTACCCGGTCCACTCATTAACTTTTCAACTTAGGTACGGGGTACGAGGTCAATCTTTCCCGATTGTCATCTCGACCGAAGTGGAGAGATCCCGATGGTGGGTCAAAAGACAATGGATCAGGAGCGTCCCAACCATTCTCATTAACCGGTCCACTTATTAACTTTTCAACTCAGGTTCGGGGTACGAGGTACGAAGTACCTGGATCGAAAGTTCTAAAAAGGTGGAGGCCGTTAAGGACCTTTCTCACAAAGGCGTTAACTTATCCGCGATTAACCAATCATGCACATGATGCGCACCTCTCTGTGGTTGTTCTTCCTGCTGGTATTAATGCGTTGCCAGGAACAGGCGCTTTTATTTCCTGCCGGGCATGATCCGGCCTATTGGGTTGAACGCACTTCCGGAGAATATCAAATCTCCAGCTATGACACCACCGGCGGTAACAACGACCGTTGGAGTCTGGGGGCCGGGGACAGCGCCGTTA
>JAGQXC010000228.1 GCA_020436785.1 Saprospiraceae bacterium
CGGTCTTGTTTCAGGTCTTTCAGCAAGTCCGCTGCCGTTTCCAATTGTTGCATTTGGAGCAGCACCACTACTTTGTTAAGCCGTAAAACCGGAGAAGGCTGGACCTCTTCCAGGACTTCGTACAGGTGCAGGATGCGAGGCCAATCGGTCGCTGCCAGCGTCGGAGCGATGCAATGCTGCCCGGAAATGGCTGCTTCCAGGTGGTAGATCGAAATGGGCTTGAAAGTCAAGGCCTGCTGGAGAAAATAATGACCTTGACGGATCAGGGATTGATTCCACAATCGGCGATCCTGATCGGCTAATAAAATCAATTCGTGGTCTTCTGTCGTACGGCTTGCCAGGCGGGAAGTATGGTAGGACATCAAGGCCATCAGGGCGGCGACTTCACCACGCCGGGTACGTGGATGTTGCCAGACCAGATGCGTCAGACGCATGGCTTCGGCGCAAAGTTCCTGACGCACCACCCATTCCGGGTGACTGGCCAGATACCCTTCGTTGAACAGCAGATAAAACACTTTCAGCACCGATTGCAACCGGGTAGTCAGTACGGAACCACCGGGTATCGCCAGGTCCACCCGCTGAGTCTGTAACGTTTGGCGTGCCCGGTAGATGCGTTTACGGATGGTCTCTTCCCGGGTCATGAGGGCACTGGCTATTTCGTGGGTACCAAAGCCAGAGGCTATTTTGAGAGTCAGGGCGATTTGATCTTCCGGACTGAGTGCGGGATGGCAGATGGCGAAGACCAATTGCAGTTGACTGTCCTGCAATTCGTCCGGCAGGGTCGGAAGTGGGTTTGATTCAAGCAGGTTTTCTTCCCGGGCCATGTGGGAATGGTGGACCAGCCGGACCTGATTTTTACGCATCCAATCGATGGCACGCCGTTTGGTCACCTGAGTGAGCCAGGCTGCCGGCTCAAGCGGGATGCCGGTGTAAGGCCAGGTATGCAGGGCTTGGTAAAACGCTTCCTGGACCAGGTCTTCCGCAACCTGCAAATGATCAACACCCAGCATCCGGACAACCACGGCGATCATCTTTCCCGATTCATGGCGGAAAAGATGATCGACCAGGTTTTGCTCATTTGATGCCGTCATTACATAGCCATGACTTCACGTACCTCAACACTGCCTCCCAGGTGGAAATCCGGGAAATCTTTAGCCAGTTCGGTGGCATCCTCCAATGAATTGGCCCTGATGATGAAATACCCACCTACGAGGTCTTTCGTTTCTGCATACGGTCCGTCGGTGACCACGGCAGAAGGACCACGAAGCGTTTTAGCAGCAGCATTTAACGGACGTCCTTCCAGGTAAAGGTCTTTGGCCTTGAGTTCGTCAATCCAGGCAAACCACTGACCCATTAATTTCTGGATTTCTTCCGGCGACAGTCCCAGTTCCTGATAATCGGCTCCGATAAAAATGAACATGTACTCTTTCATAACTACATTTTAATGGTTTTAAAATTAATTGATTTATATCATGTCGTATCAGGAAGGCTAAATGGGACAACCGGGGAAGTAATTTTCAATTATTTTTCATAGCAAGGTTTAGGCTGTGTGCTGGCCAGACGGGATGCCTTCACCCAAGGGCGTGAAAGACCTGAGTCATCTTTTTTCACTCAAAAGAGTAGTATCTTGTCCGTGCAAAAAAGAACCAATCCAAATGAACGATCTACATGCGATAGCCGTATTCTGCGGATCCAGTGCAGGGAATGACCCGGTCTACCGGGAAGCAGCGCAAGACCTTGCTTACCAAATGGTCAAGAAGGACATTCGCCTGGTTTACGGTGGTGGGAACATTGGTCTCATGGGGACCATGGCAGATACGATGCTGGCAACCGGGGGCGAGGTGTACGGTGTCATCCCTGCCTTTCTGAAAGAAAAAGAGGTGGCACACAATCAGTTGACTCAGTTGTTTATCGTGGATACCATGCATACACGTAAATACAAAATCTTTGACCTTTGTGATGGGGTCATTGCCTTGCCCGGTGGGTTCGGAACCCTGGATGAATTGTTTGAAATGATTACCTGGGCCCAGTTGGGGTTGCATCAGTTCCCAATCGCTTTGTTGAATACGAAAGGATATTACGATCATTTGACCAAACAAATTGATCATATGGTGTCTGAAGGATTCATCAAACCCATCTTCCGGACCATGCTATTAATCGAGAGCGATCCGGGCAAACTATTGCAAGCCATGGCTGCCTACGAAGCCCCGGGCGCTGAAAAATGGATTCGTCCGGACCAGGCATAAAAAATCCCTGCCCGAATAATGCAGGCAGGGTGTCGTGACTGGATACGACATTGGGTTGAGATATAGGTTGTTCCAAAGTTTCTGTATCCCGGTTCTGTTAATGCACGATTTGCCAAAAGGTAACCCCTGAACCGAAACTTTTATTTGGCCTCATCCAAACGGCCCGTCACAAGCAGGTCTGCCCGCTTTGATGGAATGGATTCATTTAAACTTTACGTATTGGGAAATCTTCCTGTTTGGACTTATCTTTTGCATCCAAATTGAAAGACATTAAGTATGAAATCCTGCATCCCAACCTACCTGGTCGTTGTTGTTTATTGGCTTTTTATTCCTTTAGCCCATAGCCAGTGGACCGATTCCACCTTATTAACCATGGACCGCATCTTTTTAGAGCGGGAATTTTACACTCAGGGTTACGGACCGGTGCAATGGTTGGGAGATGGTAGCGCATACACCACCTTAGAACAAAATCCCGGTGCGGCTGGAAGGGATGTCGTTAAGTATCAAATGCCCGGTTTGGACCGTTCGGTGTTAATTTCGTCCGACCGCCTGATACCGGCAGGCCAAAGTCAACCCATCCGCATTGCTGCCTACGACTGGTCCCACGATCAGGAGTACCTATTGATCTTTACCAATACGGAACGGGTCTGGCGTACAAATACACGCGGCGATTATTACCTCTATCAGATGGGATCGGGAAATCTAAAAAAATTGGGAGAAGGACTTCCGTCTTCTTCACTCATGTTTGCCAAATTCTCTCCCGATGACCAGTCGGTAGCTTATGTCAGCGGATTTAACCTTTACGTGGAGGACCTCGCCACCGGCAAAAGGCAAATGCTCACCAAAGATGGTACCGGTGATGTCATCAACGGAACCTTTGATTGGGTGTATGAAGAAGAGTTCAGTTGCCGTGATGGATTCCGTTGGAGTCCGGATGGTCAGCAATTGGCCTATTGGCAAGTCGATGCCACGGATATCCCCGACTTTAATATGATTGACAATACCGATTCGATCTACAGTAAAATCATACCGGTTCAATACCCCAAAGTTGGCGTATCGCCATCCGCCGTACGGATTGGAGTTGTTAATGTGAAAAATGCTAAGACCATCTGGATGTCGGTGCCTGGGGATGCCAAAGAAAACTACCTGCCCAGGATGCAATGGCTTCCCGATGGGCGCTTGCTTATCCAACAACTGAACCGCAAACAAAATCACTACCACATGTGGGTCGGAGACCCGCAAAATGGTCGGGTATCCCTGGTTTATGAAGAACAAAGTGAAACCTGGATCGACATCGATCAACCCGATCTGACCATGGGATTTGTAGTCACCGATTTGCCGGTAAGTGAGGATGGTAAGACCCTCTACCGGTTGTCGGAGAAAGGAGGTTGGCGACAATTGTACGCTCACGACCTGACCAGCAAGAAAGTATCCAACCTGACTCCCGGGGAATACGACATCGCCAGATATTATGGACTATCCGGTAACCATATGTATCTGATCGCCTCGCCGGAGGAGTCCCGGCAACGATTCTTGTTTCGGATTCCGCTAGACGGCTCAGGAGCCTTGCAAAGGATCACTCCTGAAGAAGAGGATGGCATTAATACTTACCAGATCAGTTCCAACGGGAAGTACGCGATCCACACCCACCAGAGCATGCAGCAACCACTATCCATCGAATTGGTTTCCCTTCCCGATCACCAAACCATCCGGATGTTGCAGGATAACGCATCTTACCGGCAGAAAATAGCTAGACTAAGGTGGCCGGAGATGCAGTTTTTTCAGGTAACCACGGAAGACCATGTGACCATGGATGGGCGGGTGATCTATCCGGTACCTTTCGATCCGGCTAAAAAGTATCCCGTTTTATTTAATGTGTATGGCGAGCCCTGGGGTCAAACAGCTATCGACGGATGGGTGTCGCTGTGGTACATTTACCTGGCACAGCAAGGATATGTCATCATCAATGTCGATCCCCGGGGGACGCCCTGTCTGAAAGGAGCCAACTGGCGGCATTCAATCTACCGCAAGATTGGCCGTGTGAATGCACGGGACCAGGCCCAGGCGGCCAGGGAGATCCTGAAATGGAATTTTATCGATCCGGAGCGTGCAGCCGTTTGGGGCTGGAGTGGGGGAGGTTCAATGACGCTGAATATGATGCTTCAGTACCCCGATTTGTTTCAAACCGGTATGGCGGTAGCTCCGGTGGCCAACCAGCTTTGTTATGACAACATCTATCAGGAGCGGTATATGGGTTTGCCTCAGGAAAACATGGAAGATTTTATTGCCGGTTCACCGGTTACCTATGCAAATAATTTGCAGGGACATTTATTGCTCATGCACGGAACCGGTGACGATAATGTCCATTATCAAAATTCGGAAATCATGATCAATGCCTTCATCAAATACAATAAAGTGTTTGACTTTATGCCCTATCCCAACCGTTCCCATGGCATATATGAAGGTGAAAATACCACCCGCCACGTGTATACCCGGTTGACCAGTTATCTCATGGAGCATTGTCCGCCGGGAGGAAGAAACTAATACCGCACCGGCGGAAATCAAGGACACGGATAATTATTGACAGGAGTCCTAAAATAAATGGTGGGAAAATACTAGTTTTAAGTAAACCACTGTGCCCATGTCTGACCTGCGAAGAGGGCTAATTAGCTTGATCATTGTCATTTTGGCATTTCATAGGACATTTGCCCAGGGAACCTATGTGGATGAAATCATGACCAGCTATCAACTTACGGGCATCTGGCAAGTCGACCAAAAACGTTTATACGATCCCAGTCAGTTGGTTAACCACATCAATCGACTTATCCAATACAGCCTTGATACTGCCTTTTCGCTCCGAGAAAAGTCCTATCAGGTCATGGATGACATCTCCCGGCAACCATCAGGAACCACGGTTGGTGCGCTGGTACTGGATCGCCTGGTGAAGGGATTGAGTGATCCCGCAGCAGTGGTCAGAACCACTTGTGTGCAGCGGTTGATGCACTTCCCGGATACCTTGTTTTCATTTGAGCAGCAGCAGGCAGTCCTGGAGATGGCTATTTCTGAAGAATCACCGGACGCCATTAAATTGACCGGATACCTGAATCCCCCCCATGCCATCCCGGTGATTCTTCCCATCATCCATCAGACAGGGTCTTCCAGGGCCGCCCGGATGGCAGCGCGCATGGCTGTCGCCCGTATGGGTGATCCGGAACAAATACTTTTTTTCCAGTCAGTCATCCGGAAGGCAGAACTTAATGATGACAATCTACTGGCCATTGGAGAGGTGGTTTCGTACATCCGCCGGAAAGAATTGGTGGATGAGTTGATTCGGATTGTAGTTTCCAACCAGCGTTCCTGTACATCGACAGATCCTGATCATTCCCGGCCGATCCTCTGTGCTTACCGGGCCATGGAGTACCTGGCCCAGGTCGTTATGAATTTTCCTTTCGGACTTCGTGCCAGCGGAGATCTGGATACGGAGGACTACCCCCTGGCCTTGAACATGGTAAGGTCCTGGATAAATGCCAACCCGGATTACCAGTTAATCAAGAACATTTATTGAAATAAATCCAGTTTCATGCTTCGTCCTGCTATATTGGTTTTTCTTTATTTAATGGCCCTGACCTTAAATGCTGCCAGGGCTCCCCACCATGTCATCTCTCCACTACCCGCACGATCCCTGCCAGTCGTCCGTTCCATGGCGGAGTTCCAGGCACGGATGTCAATAACGAAACCTGACCGGCCTCCGTTTCCGTTGGTCTTCCAATGGCACAACGAAGTCGATGCCGAATACCTGAATTTCAGTTTGGGCCAAGAATCGGATCCGCTGGATAATCAGGTCAAAGCCATGGAAGACGCCTACCGAGACCAGACGGCTTCATTGCGAAGCCTTTTCGACGAAATGAATGTGCGGCAGTCTGGCCACCTGGCGCCTGAAGATTTAATGCAATTGCCGGTTGGTATCCGGTCGGAAATTGCAGGGAAGGGTTATACGGTGGGTATATTAAAAGCCGAGTTCACTCCGGAAGGAGCAAGCCTGACGATTGTGGTGGAAGTGGAATTGCCCGATACTTCCCGGCACCTTTATTTTGGTGCTTCCGGAATCCCGTTTAGCGGATCCGGAGGATTGAGCTCGGGGGTGCGGATCGGACTGATCGGCGACTATCCTTTTAAGATCGGGGCCAGCCAGGTTGTCCTGATTTTGCGTGGAATGTCCGGATCAGGCACTGCAGGACCGGAAGGGTCCTTTGTCCGTGTGGATTGTGATGGATTCATAGGCATGCATCTTCAGGGGGATTTATTGTTCCATGGTGACCGGATCATACCGGTAGATGCCTCAGGGAACGCGATGAGTGGCCGGCTGCAGACGCGGTTCGAGCTGGATGCCGCCAGTCTGGATGATATTTACGTCGGTGTCAGCCTGCCTCCCTTCAAGCTACAGGGAGTCGATGATTTTTATTTTGATGTCTCCGAAGTCAAACTCGACTTCAGCGATCAGATCAGTCCGGAGATGAAAGCCTTGCCGGCCGATTATCAGTCGCCGTTCCGGCAAGGGGACGGACAGTTGGACCCTCTGTGGCGCGGCGTTTCGATTGGTCAAATCGGCATTCATGCGCTGCCCGGCCTGACCGGCCGTGAAGGGTCTACCGGGTTGGATGTCGTCGCCAGTCAGGTGCTGGTGGATGAACAGGGATTTAGCGGAACGGTTGCTGTCAATAACCTCCTGTCCATCGAGGAGGGCAATCTCGATGGCTGGGCATTCAGCATCGACCAATTGGAGATTGCCTTTGTTGCCAATCAATTGATACGGTTCGGTTTTAGCGGGCTGGTCCATGTGCCCATTTTTAAAAGTCAGCACAGTGATAGCTTGTCGATTAAAGAGCCGGATTGCTTTGCCTATTCAGCTGTTGCCACCACCGAAGGCAACTATCAGTTTTCAGTTAAGACCACTTCCGGGCTAGCCATACCCATGTGGAATGCCCAATGCCATATAGCTCCCAATTCAACCTTGCTCATTGAGAAGTTTGCTTCCCGGTTTCTGGCAGAAGCAACCCTCCATGGAGACTTTTCCCTGGGGAATCGCCCGGACCAG
>JAGQXC010000229.1 GCA_020436785.1 Saprospiraceae bacterium
CATGTCCGGGTATTTGAGGGGTTTATCATCGCCTTCCGTCACACTGATGATCACCACCCGTTTTGCTTCTCCCAGATCAAACAATGCCGGACACACCAGATTGCCTACATTTTCAATAAAGAGGATGATGTCATTCTTTGGCCTCAGTTGTTTTAAAGCTTTAGCTACCATATCTGCATCCAGATGGCATCCCTTACCCGTATTAATTTGTACTACGGGTGCCTGGGTGGCAGCAATCCGGTTGGCATCCTGCGAAGATTGTTGATCTCCTTCGATGACCGAACAATCCGTTTTTCCTTTGAGATCATTCAGGGTTTGCTCAAGCAAGCTGGTCTTCCCTGATCCGGGAGAACTGACCAGGTTCAATGCCAGAATGGATTTAGCCGCGAAATAACCCCGGTTCCGCTCAGCAAGCAATTGATTTTGCTGGAGAATATCAACTTCGAGATCTACTACGGTTTTAGTGGCTGGAAAGTGAATATGGGGATGATCATGCCCTGCATGCGAATGCACGTGACCAGGTTTTTGACCGCCATGAAGATCATGATGGTGATGGTGATGGTCTTTGGCAAAGGGCGCAGTTGGTGTCTGGACTGAATCAGTCACCAGGACCTGCTTCTTTTCATCGATATTAAATAAGGTGATGGTGATTCCATCGGTTTCACCACATCCACAGGTTGAGCACATGAGCGTTCGTTTTTAGGACTCGGCCATAGCCAAGGTTAATGATCTGATTTTCAATTCTTTTCCGGCGACAACATCGGTAAAGTATCCGCCGCACACCGGGCAGGGTGTATAGAGACTGGGCATATTGAAAGTAATTTCACACTCCAGGCATTTTCCTTGACCGGGTATGTGATGGATCGCTCTTTCTGCATCCGCAAGTACAGTTCCCGGAATGGCTGCTTGCCAGGCAAAATCCAATGCATCCGGTTCAATGCCTGCTATTGCGCCGATGTCCAGTTCAATGGCTTCCACGCCAGTTGCCTGGTGTTTGGACACCGTTTCGTTGGCAATGTCCAGGATACTCATGACAATGGAAAGCTCGTGCATGATCCCTCAGGAAGCTTTTTTACCCGACCTGGCCAGACCGATCGCAATGGCTAAGACCACCAGGACCAGGATCCAACTGTGTTCGAACGAGCCGGAATAATGCGTGAAGGACCAACCATTCCCAATCCCATGTCCGGGGTGAGCCAGTAATGCAAATGGAAGCAAACCAAACAAAATTACAACGATGCGTTTCATACCGATTATCGATTTTATGAATTATTGTGCTCGATGTAGAACACAGCTTAGACAAATGTAACCGCAAAGTGAATATTTGGCGGTTTGTCATAATCATTGAAATATATGATATGCATCATATTCCAGGAGGAGTACGAAATTCTAAATTGGGTCATGGTACGGTTATACCATTGAAATTCATTCAATCCAAGGTTTATGGCTTCATCCGCAAAACCCCAACGACCCACTTATTACGAAGAATTGATTCAAAAAGGGTACTCTCGCCGGGACTTCATGAAATTCACCACCATGATTGCCGCTTACCTGGGCCTTGAGTCCAGCGGGGTCGCACAAATCACGGAGGCCCTCATGACCAAATCGCGCTTGCCTGTCATCTGGTTGCACTTTCAGGAATGCACCTGCTGTAGTGAGTCCTTTATCCGATCTTCGCATCCGATCGTGGCCGACATCATTCTTGACAAGATCTCCCTGGATTATACCGAAACCCTGATGGCCGCATCCGGGCACCAGGCCGAAGCCGCTATGCACAAGACCATGACCGACTACCCGGGTGAATACGTACTCTGTGTGGAAGGTTCCGTGCCCGTCGATGCCGATGGAGCCTATTGCTGCATCGGGGGTAAATCAGCCGTCGACATCCTGCAGGAAGCGGCAGCCGGAGCCAAAGCCATTATTGCCTGGGGATCCTGTGCCTGCAATGGCTGCGTCCAGGCCGCCAAACCCAATCCTACCGGTGCCACACCCATTCATAAGCTGGTTAAGGGCAAACCGATCATTAAAGTGCCGGGATGCCCGCCGATCGGCGAGGTGATGGCAGGCGTTCTGGTCCATGTCGTGACCTTTGGCCGGATACCGGAATTGGACCGCATCGGCCGGCCCAAAGCATTTTACAGCAAACGGGTTCATGACTCGTGTTACCGGAGGCCATTTTACGATGCAGGACTTTTCGTTGAAAGTTTTGACGATGAAAACGCCCGCAAAGGCTACTGCCTGTATAAGGTAGGGTGCAAAGGCCCAACAACCTACAATGCCTGCGGAGTAACCAAGTGGAATAATGGCACCAGCTATCCCATTCAATCCGGTCATGGATGCATCGGATGCAGTGAAGAAAACTTCTGGGACAATGGCCCCTTCTACCGAAGACTGTCAAGCTTCCCGGGCTTTGGCATAGAAAGTACGGCAGACAAGATCGGGACCATTGCCGCAGGCGTCACGGCTGCCGGTATTGCGGCTCATGCCATCGGCACCAATATTATGAAGAAAAAAATCATTCAAAGTCACATACAGGAAGGCCGCTCCGGCGCCAAAGAATTGGACATTGAAAAGTGACCGATCATCCATCAAATCAATAAAAAATGAGTTCTCGAATCGTTGTTGATCCCATTACCCGAATTGAAGGTCATTTACGGGTAGAAGCTAACATTGAAGGAGGTAAAGTCACCGATGCTTACAGTTCGGGCACCATGGTCCGGTTGATCGAACGCATATTGCAGGGTCGCGATCCGCGTGATGCCTGGGCGTTCGTGGGACGGGTATGTGGCGTTTGTACGACCGTGCATTCATTGGCTTCCTGCCGGGCGGTGGAGGATGCGCTCGACATTGTCATTCCTCCGGATGCCGAGTTGGTAAGAAACCTGATGTACTGTGCACAATACATGCACGACCACGTGGTCCATTTCTACCACTTGCATGCCATGGACTGGGTGGATGTTGTGGATGCTTTAAATGCGGATCCCAAAAAAACGTCGGAAATTGCCCAGGCCATTTCCAACTGGCCCAAAAGCTCTCCTGGCTATTTCTCGGACCTGCAAAAGCGGGTTAAAGGATTTGTAGCCAGCGGCCAATTGGGAATATTTGCCAATGGTTATTGGGGCCATACCGCATACAAACTTCCACCCGAGATCAACCTGATCGGGTTAGCCCACTATCTCGAAGCCCTGGAATGGCAAAAAGAGATCGTGAAGGTACATGCCATTTTTGGGGGTAAGAACCCCCACCCCAACTACCTGGTTGGCGGTATGGCTTGTTCGATCGGACTGGATGATGTCAGTGTCATCAACGCCGAACGGTTGGCTTACGTCGGCCAATTGCTGGAAGACGGAAAACGCTTTATCGAACAAGTTTACATTCCGGACCTGATGGCCATTGCACCCTATTATCTGGACTGGGGCGCCATCGGTGGCGGCCTGGGCAATTACCTGGTTTACGGAGATTTACCCACAAACGGCTACCGGGATGAATCCAGTTTCAAATTCCCGAGTGGTGTGATACTGAATAAAAACATCAACGATATCCAGGAAGTCGACTTGCGCGAGGATGCGCAAGTCAAGGAATTCATCGGGCGGTCGTGGTATGAATACAGCGGTGGCGACGGCGCCGGGCTACATCCCTGGGCTGGCGAAACCAAACTGAATTATACCGGCCCCAAACCGCCCTATGAACATTTGGATGTCGAGCAGAAATACAGCTATTTGAAAACGCCAAGGTGGAGAGGGCATGCTATGGAAGTAGGTCCGCTGGCTCGGGTTTTGGTCGGTTATGCCCGCGGACGAGAAGATTTTAAGGAAGTGGTGGATCGTGCATTAAGCACCTTGAATGTTCCAGTCACGGCCCTCTTCTCCACCCTGGGGCGAACGGCAGCCCGCGGACTCGAATCCATCCTGGTCGCCGGATGGGCCCAGGAATTTTATGACGCGCTGATAACCAACATCCGGAATGGCGATGTGCGCATGGCCGAAACCACCAACTTTGATCCTAAAACCTGGCCCAAAGAGGCAAAAGGCGTCGGTCACACAGAAGCACCTCGTGGCGCATTGGCACACTGGATCGTTATTGAGGACCAGAAGATCAAGAACTACCAACTGGTCGTCCCGACGACCTGGAACGCATCACCCCGCGATCCGGAAGGTAAGCGGTCTGCCTATGAATCCGCCCTGTTGGATACCCCGGTTGCCAACGATGAGCAACCTTTGGAAATATTGCGAACGATCCATTCATTCGACCCCTGTATGGCCTGCGCGGTACACTTGTACGATGAGGAGGGTGCCCCCGTCAGCCGGATTCAGGTAGTACCTTGAAACACCAAACCAATGAAAAATAAAGTCTTGCGACGTGTGTATGTGTGGGAGCGCCCCGTGCGCTTGTACCACTGGTTGAATGCCCTGGTCATCGTCGCCCTGTGCATTACCGGCTATCTGATCGGAGCCCCACTGGCGATTCAATCGAATGCGGAGGCTTCACACAGTTATTGGTTTGGGATCGTCCGCTTTATTCATTTTCTGGCCGCCTACCTCTTTTTTTTCAACTTCATCTTCCGCATTTATTGGGGCTTTGTGGGGAACAAATATGCCAACTGGAAAAATTTTGTACCCACTTCGAAAGCATTCTTCAAAGAAATGTGGGATGTAATTCGCATTGATATTTTTCTGAAAAGAAACCGCGAGCATTTGGCGGTTGGACACAATGCACTGGCCGGATTTATTTATTTCCTGACTTTTATCGCATTTGCCATTCAATGTCTGACCGGCGGTGGACTTTACGCAGCAATGAGCGATGGTTGGCTACCAGCATTATTCGCATGGGTGCCGGGAGTATTTGGAAATGATCAAACATTACGAATGGTCCACCACATCACCATGTGGTTCTTCATCGTATTTGCCATCATCCATGTTTATCTGGTGTTCTACCACGACTTTGTGGAAGGCCGTGGTGAAATGTCTTCCATGGGCGGCGGCTGGAAGTTTATTGAGGAGGAAGTATTCCATAAACATAAAGCCTGAAGCATGAACCGAATGCCGGTACTGATCCTGGGACTGGGCAACCTGTTGATGGGTGATGAAGGATTGGGTGTCCATGTCGCCCGGGCATTGGAGAAAATGCAATGGCCGGAGGAGGTGGATATCCTTGACGGGGGTACCGGGGGATTTCAATTGATGTCCTGGTTGGAGTCCTATGAACACGTTATCATGATCGACGCGACCCTGGACAAGAATTCACCCGGAACAGTACGGCAAATCCGGCCCCGATTTGTCCAGGACTATCCTTCGGCCATGAGCACCCACGAGATTGGCCTGAAAGACTTGATCCAAAGCATGGCACTGATGGGTACGCTTCCTGAAATCCATCTTTTTGCCGTTTCCATTGAAGAGGTGCAACCGCTGCATATCGGACTTTCAACCTCGATTGAAGAAAAGCTTCCCGATCTGATCAGTCAGATCCGGCAATTGGCCTACCAACTGATTCCGACCGAAGTGGTTTAATCTCTCTGGCTTTCTGCTTTGAGAATCAACTCCTAGCCTTTCGTTCCACATGGATCAAAGGAACAGAGGCATTCATAATCCGTTCATTCAGTTCACTGACTTGTTGATACATGGCGTTGATCTTAACCTGCGCCTGATTCCATTTATCCAGCACATCATGCACGCGCATTTTTTGACCGTTCGTGACCGGCAAATACCCATCTTCGATGGTTCCTTCAATGTGTTTTAATTCCGCATCCAGTTGATTGGGAAAGTTAATCACATCCTGAAAGGTTTGTTGTTTGCGTTGAACGAGCGTACCATCGATGGTTTCGATCGTTTTTACCACCATTTTGCATTCGTTTTGCAGGGCCGTATCCAGTCCCGGACGCTTCATAAAATCTTCAAGTTGTTCCTTGATCGAAGTCATCGTATTGACCTCGTCATTGAGCGCTCTTGCTGCAGCATCCAACTGATCCAATAATTTCCTCTTTTCCTGGTAAGCAGCAGGATTGGTCACCTCCAGGCGGGGATCTGCGTCGACCATAAATGGCTGCTCCAGACTGTCCTGTCCGACAATCAGGCGTACCGTATAGTTGCCCGGAGTAACAAGATGTCCTCCCCGGCCTCCCAGCGTAAGCACACCTTTAACCTCCGGTTTGTCCTGTACATGCATGTCCCATACATATTTGTGTACACCTGGAGTCTTTGGCAATGCCTTTTTTTGATCGCCGAGTGGTTGACCATTGATCACATTGCCCTTGTCATCCAGAATGCGGATTTTGATGTCCGACGAATCCAGTTTTTCATTCACCTGATAGTACAGGGCCAGTCCATAATCCGGATTGGTGCCCATGGTCAATGACTCACGGCGGGGACCACCAAATAATACCGGATCCCGAGGTGTGATCATCGCTACCTGATTCACCTGGATCGGTTTCATTTCCCGCAATGGTGTAAGGTCATCCAGGATCCAAAAGGCTCGTCCCTGGGTAGCGACCAGGAGGTCACCGTGATGGATCATCAGGTCGGTAATGGGGACGACGGGCAGGTTTAACTGGAAAGAATCCCATTGCATGCCCCCGTTGATGCTGATATACAGTCCGGTTTCGGTCCCGGCAAATAAAAGGTCTTTCCGGACCGGATCCTCACGGACCACGCGTACATGGGCTTCCGGAGCGATGCCCTGCACATGATCCGTCCAGGTCTTGCCAAAGTCCGTGGTTATGTAAATGTGGGGTGTAAAATCATTGAACTTATAGCGGTTGTAAATGACGTACACTTTACCCGGAGTATTGGGTGACACCTCCAGGCTATTGATCTGTCCTTCCTGAAGATCAGGTGGTGTCACATTGGTCCAGTTTTGGCCCCCATCGCGGGTGACATGCACCAATCCGTCATCGGTACCCGCCCACAACTCATTGGCATCAAAGGGCGACTCGGCCAGGTAATAGATGGCCTGATAGACTTCCCCACCTGCACCTTCATTGGTGATGGGTCCGCCGCCGAAATCGAGCTTTGCCGGATCATTATGGGTCAGGTCCGGGCTGAATTCAGTCCAGGTCGTCCCCCGGTCGGAAGATTTCAAAACCTGATTCCCGGCATGATAAATTACATTGGGGTCATGCTGGGAAACCAGAATGGGCGCATTCCAGTTGAACCGGTATTTAACGTCGGAAGGCTTGGTGCCTAACCCCAGGTAGGGATAAGCCATGATATCCCTGGATAGTTTCAATTCGGTGTCGGTTTCGGAAATAATGCCCTGATAACAACCGGCATAGACAAATCGTGGATTGTCAGGATCAAAGGCACAATAAGCCGATTCGCATCCACCTACCGGGTAAAACTCAGAATTTGCGATGCCCGGGCGATCACTGCGGGAAGGGATGCAAACCGAGGTATTGTCCTGCTGTCCTCCATACACGTAATAAGGGAAACGATTGTCGGCATTGATCCGGTAAAACTGTGCCGTAGGCTGGTTGCCCTGTGTACTCCAGGTTAATCCCCGGTTGTAACTGATGTTGGCACCTCCGTCGTTGGAGTTAATCTGGATGTTGGGATCCAGGGGATGAATCCACAGGTCATGATTGTCGCCATGGGGCGTAGATACCGTCCGGAATGACTTACCGCCATCTTCGGAAAGGAGGTAGGGCGCGTTCAGCACCACGACCCGATTGGCATCATGCGGATCAGCAAATACGTGCATGTAATACCATGAGCGGGCTTGTAAAATACGGTCTTTGTTGATCCGGGTCCAGGAATTTCCTGCATCGTCTGAGCGGTATAATCCGCCTTCTTCCGATTCAATCACCGCATAGACACGTTGCGGATCGGCAGCCGACACCGAAACACCGATTTTACCCATGATGGACTTGGGAAGGCCTTTGGTTAGTTTCGTCCAGGTGTCGCCGCCATCGGTTGTTTTCCAAATGGAGCTGTATTGTCCACCGGATACCATTTTCCAGGGTAGTCGCTGGTGTTGCCAGAAGGCTGCATACAGCACCCGTGGATTGGTCATGTCCATAGAGAGGTCACAGACGCCGGCACTATCGCTGACGAAGAGAACTTTTTCCCAGGTGTTGCCTCCATCCTTGGTGCGATAGACACCGCGATCCTGGGTAGGCGTATATGGGCTGCCCTGGGCTGCGGCGAAAATGATGTTCGGATTCTGGGGATGGATACGCACTTTGGGTATCTGCCGTACCCGGTCCAATCCTTTGTGGCTCCAGGTCATTCCGCCGTCGGTGGAAATGTAAATGCCATCTCCATGGGAGGTCATGACGCCGCGTACCGGTCCTTCACCGGTCCCAACCACGACCACATTGGGATCTGACCGGGATACGTCAATGGCTCCGATCGATCCGGTTTTGAGAAATCCGTCGGATACGTTTTTCCAGGTTTCCCCGCCATTCTCCGTTTTCCAGACGCCACCGCCAGTTGATCCGAAGTAGAAGGTGTACGGATCCTGCACCACGCCGCATACTGCCACCGCCCGGCCACCCCGGAAAGGACCAATGTTACGGAAGGTCATCCCGGAATAATCTTTGGCATCCACCATCTTGATGGGCTCAGCGGGCTTTTCAACAGCCTCCTGCTTTTTGTTTTTTCGTTGAGACCAGGACGGGGTTACCGCCAGAATCATGGCGAGGGTCGCCAGGAACATCATCCGCTTTTTCATCGAGTATCTTTTTAGGGCAATGAAGGTACGTAATGAAGCCAGTTTTTGGAAGTCAAATTTGGATTCAGTTCCGGCAGCCAGGTGTTGGTCAGAAAGACTGAAAATTTGACATGGAACCGATCGGAAATGCTGTCAACTTCTCCGCATTTTATGCCAAAATTTCCATCTCCAGGCTCTGGCATACTCCTTGTTTTATGGTAAGCAAGTTGGTTTTTTGGAATAGCCGATTTAAGTGTTGTTCAATTTATTGTTTAACCTTAAAAATGCGTTATTATGAACCTGATTCGCAGAAATTCAGCGTTACTGCCCGACTTACCGACATTTTTTGATGATTTTTTCACCCGGGATGTTTTTGATTGGAACACCCGCAATTTTTCAACCTCCAACACCACATTGCCGGCGGTCAATATTATGGAAACTGCCGATCAGTACATTGTCGAAATGGCCGCTCCAGGCATGTCCAAAAAAGATTTCCACATTGAATTGAAGGACAACCTGTTGACCATTTCCAGTCAACACGAGGATTCATCCGAAATGAAGGACGGTGAGCGGTGGCTGCGTCGTGAATACAGCTACCAGTCCTTCCAGCGCTCCTTCCAGTTGAATGCCAATGTGGTCGATGATGCACACATCAAAGCGACGTACGAAAACGGAATGCTTCGTCTGCTGATCCCGAAAAAGGAAACGGCGAAGACCAAGCCGCCCAAACAAATATCCATTTCCTGATCAGGAGAGCAAGCCACCGGAGTTCCAGATTCCGGTGGCTTTTTTTATTACAGCAACCTGTGTACAAACCTCAATTACCTTTACCCATTAAACCCTTGCGGATACGTATTGCTGCATCGCAAGGAGCCACTCCGCTAATCATTTCCTTTATATAATAAAATAAATTATGTATAACAATTTGTAATTTGATTTGTTATATACGAAAGACAACATGGGATAACTGAAAGTTACCTTGAACACCTATTTATTAACCTAAAAAATTTTCATGAACTTGATACGAAGAAATTCATCCTGGCTACCCAATAACCCATCCTTTTTTGATGATTACGTCACCCGGATTCCATTCGATTGGAGGACCAGTAATTATTCGTCCAGCAATTCCACCCTGCCTGCCATCAACATCTCGGAAAACGACGATCAATACCTGGTCGAAATGGCCGCGCCGGGCATGGATAAAAAAGATTTTGACATCGAGTTGAAGGATCACAATGTGTTGGTTATTTCCAGTGAACGCGAGGACACCACCGAAGCCAATAATGGTGAACAGTGGTTGCGCCGTGAATACAGTTACGAATCCTTCCAGCGTTCCTTCCAGTTTAATCATACCAAGCTCGACGAAGCGCACATCCAGGCATCCTACGATGACGGCATGCTGCGCGTCCGGATCCCTAAGCAAGGAGACGTCAAAACGAAACCAACGAAACGCATTCCGATATCCTGATGCATGTCAAAGAGCCGCCGGAAACACATTCCGGTGGCTTTTTTTATTTCCGTAAGAATCAATCCTCTCCTTGCAAATCATCTATATTAATGAGCTACATCCCGATGTGGATCCATTCTCCGGATTGGATAAATGATTAACTTTATCATCAGAACCTGTCTGATGATGTACCGTCCATGGCTATTTATACTGCTGTTTTTGAATGTATGGTGGAAACCAATTCATTCTCAGCAACTGCCCCAATTCACCTTCTATCAGGATTACCACGCGGTGCTGAATCCTGCCGTTATCCATCATGAATATTTTCTTTACGACCAGAATGCCAAGGCCGGCTTAGCCTACCGCCAGCAATGGACCCGCCTGAAAGGGGCACCTTCTACCGCCCTGGCCCATGGACACTGGATTACGCGTAACGATGGAAATGCGCATTTGATCACCGGTGGATACCTCATGCAGGACCGGCTGGGCTCCACCCGGCACACCAGCCTCTATGGACAATTGGGTACGGTATTCTCGCGCGATCCCTACTACAGTGGCGTAGCCGGAGCGCTGTCGATTGGTATGAATTACCTGGGCATCGATATGGATGACATCCGGGCAGCCGATATTACCGAGATCCCGCTGGATGACTTACAGAGTCAGTGGTACCCGGATATCGGAATCGGAATTTTCGCCCAAAAACAACTGAATAACGACGACAACATCTACGGTGGGATCTCCATCCCGCAATTCTTTTCGTTTCAGGGATACCTGAATGTCGGCAACCGCGAATACCGAGGTGTCCGTCGCATCCCTCACTATTATGCGACGATGGGTTACATCAAATACACCTCGGAGACCTCCTACCTGGAGCCCAGCGTATGGGTCCGTTATGTTGAAACCACTGGATTGCACGTAGATGGCATGATCCGGGCTCAATTGTCCGAGGAATTCTGGCTGGGTGTCGGTTTTTCCACCGAAAAAACGTTTCACTTCCAAGCCGGCTTGTCGCTGGGTGAAAACATCAACGCCCTGAACAACTACCGGTTTGGATATGCCTTCAATCAAAGTTTCAGTGAACTATCCAGTGTCCTGGGCATGACCCACGAATTGTTTATGTCGGTTGCTTTTTCAACACGCTGATAGTAATTTCCATATTGACTTGAAGGGGAACTTGCTGGTGACGCAATTATACCGGGTTGATCATCTGAGTGGTTAAAAATGGGCTTCAAGAATCCAAATCAAAAATTATTAAAATAAATCCTACCTCAATCATCCTTATGGTCAGGATAACATCCCCCTAAATCCCCCTTCGGCTTTCACGCAATGCTCCTGCGCAAGGGGGACTTGCTGGTGACTTCATCGTGCTGGTTTGATCATCTGAGCGGTCAAAAATGAGCTTCAAGAATTCAAATCAAAGATCACCAACAATAATAGATAATGATTCAATCATCTCCCTGTTTAGGATAACATCCCCTTAAATCCCCTTTCGGCTTTCACGCAATGCTCCTGCGCAAGGGGGACTTGCTGGTGGCTTCATTATGCTGGGTTGATCATCTGAGTATTCAAAAATGAGCGTGAAGGAACCAAATCAAAACTTCATCAATAATAAATACAGCCTCAATCATCTCCTGGATAGTATGGAATCCCCCTTTGAAGGGGGGCAGGGGGATGTTATGGTTTCAAATCATCCAAGAATAATTTGATCTGCCACATGACACCTTCCAAATTTTTCTTTACATCGATGTCATTAATACGAATGAACCGAATTCCCAATGATTCTAACTTTTGCTGTCTTTCTTCATCTTTCATTATTGCATATTCCCCTTCATGGCTGTTGCCATCTATCTCTATGGCAAGCATTATTTCATGACAATAAAAATCAACGATGTATTCATCAATCGGCACTTGTCGATGAAACTCATAGCCGAAAGATTTTGATTTGATCTGTTTCCAAAATAATACTTCGGAAAGTGTACTTTGATTTCGTAATTTTCTCGCGAGTATCTTAAGATTGGGATTATAGGGTATTATTTTATTTTTCATAGGCAAATATTAATAGAAACATATAATGAATATATTAAATTATTAGATTAAGCAACAACATCCCCCTAAATCCCCCTTCGGCTTTCACTCAATGCTCCTGCGCAAGGGGGACTTGCTGGTGACTTCATTATGCTGGGTTGATCATCTGAGTGGTTAAAAATGGGCTTCAAGAATCCAAATCAAAAATTACCAAAATAAATACTACCTCAATCATCATTATGGTCAGGATAACATCCCCTTAAATCCCCCTTCGGCTTTCACCCAATGCTCCTGCGCATGGGGGACTTGCTGTGACTTCATTATGCCGGTTTGATCATCTGAGCGGTCAAAAATGAGCTTCAAGAATCCAAATCAAAGATCACCAACAATAATAGATAATGATTCAATCATCTCCCTGGTTAGGATAACATCCCCCTAAATCCCCCTTTCGGCTTTCACGCAATGCTCCTGCTCAAGGGGGACTTGCCGGTGACTTCGTTATGCTGGGTTGATCATCTGAGCGGTCAAAAAAGAGCGTGAAGGAACCAAATCAAAACAGCATCATCAATAGATACTACCTCAAACATCTCCCTAGTTAGGATGGAATCCCCCTTTGAAGGGGGGCAGGGGGGATGTTATGGTATATCCCAGGTTCCTAGATCCATCTCTTTTCCCAATACCTCATCCTCACCTCAACAACGTAATATACCCCGTCACCTGCTCCATACCCCGCTCATGATGGATGTTCAGCACATAATAATACGTACCAGCAGGCAATGGTGCACCGGACTGATCGGTGCCACTCCAGGTGTTTTGGTAGTCTTCATCCCGGTAGATGATTTTACCCCAACGATCAAAGATTCGTAATGCGGTAGTGGATTCACCGTACAGATCGGCGCATAGTTTAGTGGTTTCCACAATGAAATACCGGTTGGTTCCGGCCGGACCATCCGGGAAGAGGATGTTGGGCAGGTTAAAGTTTTCTTCGTTGAAGCAGTCGCGCTCAATGATAATGGTGACAAAACCTTGATCACATACGTCCGGACAGGTAATACTGCAAATGGAAAATGGGATAATCACTGTACCAGTTTCCCCAAATTCAGGAGAAAATGTAGCTTGTCCAAGCTTTGATCCACGGGTCAACAAACCTTTCTGAGGGTCCTCAAACCCTAGAAAATCTGTTCCATTTGGAATTCTTGAATCTCCAAACAAATCAATAAATACCCGCTCACCTGTATTAACAGAATAAGTTTTGTTGTATGATGTTGCTGAGATTGGCAATTGATCTTCGCTTTCAAGTGTGAGTGGTCCGACGTGAATTGAACATCCATTTACATCCATTACAGTCAATGTGTACGCTCCTGCAGACAATCCAGATATTTTTGAAGTAGATTCCCCATTACTCCAGGAATATTGATATGGCTTCTTACCACCGTCAAGAAAAACATCAATTTCTCCACTCAAACCAGCACAATTCGTATTTGAAATGAGGACAGAAGAAGTATTAAGCAATTCCGGCTCCGACATCTCAAAAAATAACGAATCTCTACATCCGGCCTGATCCGCAGCTACGGCAACATACGAGCCTTTGTAGAGATTGCTAAAAGTTGTTGAATTGGTAGTATTGGTTCCGTTGGGGAAAATCAATAAATAGTCGATAGTTCCGGTTGGGGCGCCTTTGACATTTTGGATACCAAGCGATACCCTGCCATCGGACATTCCATAACAACTGATTGAGTCGATACTGGCAACTACATCAAAATCCGTATTGGCATCGACGGGAATACTGAAAGTATCTGCACAAATTCCATCGCTGATATAAAGGTTGTATGTTCCTGGTTCGGCATTACTTAGTGTTACAGAACCGCGAGGATTGGAAACAATAGGACCACCAATCCATTGGTAGTTGTAAAAGCCATTGGTCGAATTTCCACCGGTTCCAGCTATTTGCAGAAATCCATCTGCCAGTCCCAAACAAGTAGCAGGTGTATTGCGGATGACTGTATAGCCGATTGGATTGGCTGCCAGTGCATCGGATCCACTGACCGTGCATCCATTCCCGTCGGTTACCGTTACGGAATAATTACCACTACCCAGGTTATCAAGAAGTCGGGTATTGATGTCGCCTGTCGACCATTGTATGAAATAGGGTGCGGTCCCTCCGGTTGGATTAACCCGCAGTGTTCCATCCAAACTACCGAAACAGGTAGGATTGTGTGGCACCGTATTAAAGGATAGATCAATTCCCAGTCCGGGATTGGGTAAATCGATGATTTTTGTAGAATCTCCACCTGCCTGATCTCTAATATGAAATGTATAGGTACCCTGAGGCAACCCTTGTATCCGTAAAGTATCACCCGAATTGTTTATAGTACCTATTCCAGGTTGGGGTCCAGCCCAGCTAATATTGTAGGGAGCAATACCTCCGTAAGCAACTATGATTGTTGTGCCTTGCATTTGATTCAAGCTGTAACATGCCTGGAAAAAAGCATTGAGCGAACTGGCCGGAGTTACCTGAATGTTTGGACATCCAGTGGAGGCAGGTATGATAGCCTTCGCCTTGGATCCATAAGCCATGAAAAAGTTTTCTCCACCGGTTATAAAATCAGCTGGATAGACTCCCGGATTTTTTGCCCTTAAACAAAACTCAAAAAGGACATCTCCTTCGTTAAATTTTGAACCAGATAATAAATCAGAAGTCAACCAAAGTACCTTAATTCGGCCCTGGCTTTGTAC
>JAGQXC010000230.1 GCA_020436785.1 Saprospiraceae bacterium
CCGCGAATCATCCAGTGCTCTCCGGGCTTGATGGTCCAGGAAATGTCTCGTACCAGGTCCACCGGTCCGATGCCTGCCGTGAGATGCTGTATGTCGATCAGGGGTTTCAAAAGACGGTCAATGCAATTTTTCCAATCCTTTCAGAAAAGGCACGAACCGGAACAAGCCAAAGGTCTCTTTTTGGAATTCCGTCTCACTCAGACGTGTCAGGCGGATCATTTCCTGCGTCTCGCCCTGGCCGACCGGTATGACCATGTAGCCTCCGATCTTCAATTGGTCTTTGAGCGACTGAGGAATCGCGGTCGCTCCACACGTGACCAGAATTTTATCAAAAGGGGCAAATCGCGGTAGTCCCTCAAAACCGTCCTTCAGGAAGGTACGCACCATCCCGTAGCCCAGCTCCTGCAACAGTTTATTGGTTTTGTGGAATAAAGCTTCGACCCGCTCGATGGTATAGACTTTGGCCCCCATTTCTACCAGAACACAGGCCTGGTAGCCGGAGCCGGTACCGATCTCCAGGATTTTATCTTTCGCTTTCACTTCCAGCAATTTGGTTTGAAAGGCTACGGTAAAAGGCTGGGAAATGGTTTGCTCGTGGCCGATGGGAAATGGAACGTCTTTGTACGCCCAGTCGGCAAATGCTTTGTCCAAAAATAAATGGCGGGGAATGTTCATGATGGCTTGCAGAATGCGTTCGTCATCAATCCCCTTGTTGCGCAGACCATCTACCAAGGCTTTTCGAAGTCCACGATGTCGGTATAAATCAGCCAAGGTAAAATCGGGTTTAGGTGTTGATTTTCCGTTTAATTTTCACAATTTTACGGAAATCACTAAAGCTACGAACGATATGGTGCAAATTAAATTCGGTACGGATGGTTGGCGAGCCATCATCGCCAAAGAATACACAGTTGATAACGTTGAACGAGTTGCCGATGGAACCGGACGTTGGATGAAATCCAAAGGCATGACGTCCGCCGTGATTGGATACGATTGCCGGTTTGGCGGCGTCATGTTTGCTGAAGCCACCGCCCGTGTTTTGGGCAGTCATGGCATTAAGGTCTACCTGGGAGATCATTTTGCATCCACGCCAATGGTTTCCTATGGTGTGACCCAATATAAGGCCGATATGGGAATCGTCATCACTGCTTCGCACAATCCATCTACCTACAATGGATACAAGCTAAAGTCCAGTTACGGTGGTCCCACCATACCGGGGGATATCGCCGCCGTAGAAGCCCTGATCCCGGATCATCCCGGTGGCCCCTGGCCATCACTGGATGACCTTAAGAAGAAGGGGATGTTGGAAATGGTGGATCTGGAAGCCTTGTACATCGCCCATGTGGAACGTAGTTTCGATCTGGACGCCATCCGCAACAGTGGTATGGGCCTGGCCTATGATGCGATGTTTGGCGCCGGACAAAATGTCATCCGTAAAGTCTTGCCAGAAGCGACACTTCTGCATTGTTCGTTTAATCCATCTTTCGAAGGAACCGCCCCGGAACCCATCGATAAGAACCTGCAGGAACTCTCCAAGTTGGTTGCAAGCGATAAAAGCATCGAAATGGGCCTGGCCACCGACGGTGACGCCGACCGGATCGGAATGTTCAACAGCCGGGGCGAATTTGTGGATTCGCACCGCATCCTGCTTCTGTTACTGCATTACCTGGTCGGCTATAAGAAACTGACCGGAAAAGTGGTGATTACCTTTTCCGTAACCGAGAAAGTAGCAGCGCTGGCTGAACATTATGGTCTCGATTATGAAATCACCAAAATCGGTTTCAAGTACATTACCGAGATCATGCAGCATACGGATGTGGTTGTCGCCGGCGAAGAATCGGGCGGTATTGCCATCAAAGGGCATATCCCGGAGCGGGATGGCATCTGGATGGGCCTGACCTTGCTGGAGTTTATGGCGAAAACCGGTAAAACACTGGATGAATTGCTGGCGGAAGTTTATGACATCGTGGGAGCTTTCGATTTTGGTCGCAACGACCTGCACGTAACCGAAGCCCAGAAAGTGACCATTCTGGACAATCTGAATCACGGAAAATACACCGCGTTTGGATCGTTGACCATTCAGCGGGAAGAGAATACCGATGGTTACAAATTCCATTTTGCGGGGGACCGTTGGGTGATGATCCGACCTTCCGGAACGGAACCGGTTTTACGGGTGTACGCTCAGGCTCCGACGATGGATGGGGTACAGGAGGTGTTGGATCAGGTTTGTTCAGTCCTGCTGGAAGCCTGAGAATCCATTCTTCGGGCAAGCCATGTTGGCAAACAGAGGGTGGAACAAACTATGCGCCTCTTTTAACATATCATCAGCAATCGATTGAACCGAAGACCGGTTGCTGGCAAAATCCTGTATATTACTCAAAGGGTCACCGTCAAAGTCCCCTGACTCAGTTCAATGACCGGAGCGATAAACCATGGGAGTATTATGAAATGCCGGAATAACCATCGATTTAAGTTACACATCGGTTTAGGGAGCGTTTTCCTGGTGACCATGTTGTTGTCTACCGGATGCAGTAAGCTCTCCGGCACCCGTGTCCTTTACCTGGCCCATGCCAATACGCGTACCCATCCCATCCACAAAGGATTGTTGTACCTGAAAAAAGTGCTGGAAGAGAAATCCGGAGGCAAGATGACGGTCAAAATTTTCGCCGATGGCCAGCTGGGTTCCGAGCGGGAAGTGTTGGAGTTGCTTCAGATCGGCAGTGTGGCCATGACGAAAGTCAGTGCTGCCGTGATGGTCAATTTTGCCCCGGAATATGAGATCCTGGGGGTCCCTTACCTCTATAAAAACGATGAACATGCCTGGCGCGTCCGTGACAGTGAGATCGGTACGGAAGTACTGAATAGCAGCAGTCAATATTTATTAAAAGGATTGTGTTTTTACGATGCGGGATTTCGCAGTTTCTATACCACGGACAAGCCCATTCATTCTCCGGCAGATCTGAAGGGAATGAAAATCCGGGTGATGAACCACAAGATGTCCATCGATATGGTGGCAGCTTTGGGTGGTGCGGCTACCCCGATGGCTTACGGAGAATTGTACACCGCTTTGCAGCAGGGGGTGGTCGATGGAGCAGAAAACAATCCACCTTCTTTCGTTTCCAGTAATCATTACGAGGTCTGTAAATATTATACCCTTGATGAACACGTGAGCATTCCGGACGTCCTGGTGATCAGCACCAAATTCTGGAATAAGCTGACTGCTCAGGAACAACAATGGTTGACCGAAGCCGCCGAAGAATCCAAGGAGGCTCAGAAAGTCTTTTGGCAGGAATCCGTTGAAGAATGCATGCAGACTCTCAGGGAGGCCCATGTGGAGGTCATTTATCCTGACAAGGAGCCGTTTATCCGGGCAACGCAAACTGTGCGTGATCAGGTGGCCAGGAATCCAAAAATGAAGAAATTGATGGAACAAATTGAAAACATGGAATGACATGAAGCGCCTGTATGACCTGTTAAATTCCCTGGTAGAAAGAGCGCTGATCCTCATTTTTGGCCTGATGACCCTCGATGTGGTGTGGCAGGTATTTTCCCGTTATGTGGTGGGTCAATCCAGTTCATTTACCGAAGAATTTGCCCGGTTTGCCATGATCTGGCTGGCCATTCTGGGGGCAGCCTACCTCAACGGACAACGGCAACATCTGGCCATTGATTTTTTACTGCGCAAATTACCGGAAGAAAAACGCCGGCACAGACAGCGCAACATCGAGTTGTTCATGGCTTTATTTGCGGTCGTGGTAATGATTATCGGGGGAGGGAGTCTGGTATTTATGACCTTGCAACTGGGTCAGTATTCGGCAGCGCTGAATGTGCCACTGGGTGTGGTTTATGCCATCGTGCCCATCTCCGGATTATTGATTTTGTTTTACAGCATTTACCACATCACTCAACGCGAGGGTGACGACGTCCAGCAACCTTTAGAAATGTAGATGGTATGAGTATTGAGGTGATTTCCATCCTGGTCTTGTTTGTATCGTTCTTTGCCCTTTTGGCTTATGGTGTGCCGGTGGCATACAGCATCGGAACGTCCACGACCCTGACCATCCTGATCAATATCGCATTTGGGCCCGGGATCACGACGGTAGCTCAGCGGATGACGACAGGCATCGATAGCTTTGCCTTGTTGGCCATACCGTTTTTTATTTTGGCCGGGGAGATCATGAAACGAGGTGGCATCGCCAACCGGCTGATTAATTTTGCCAAGTCTTTGGTCGGATCCTTACCGGGAGGCTTGGGTTTTGTGAATGTATTGGCGGCGATGCTGATGGGCGCCATATCCGGATCGGCCATGGCAGCGGCATCAGGCATCGGGAGCATCATGACCGACCGGATGGAGGAGGAAGGTTACAGCAGGCCCTTCAGCGCCTCCATTAACATCACTTCAGCAACCACCGGACTACTGATCCCTCCGAGTAATACCCTGATCGTATACGCTCTGGCGAGTGGCGGGGCAGCCAGTGTTGCCGCGCTATTTCTGGCGGGATACATACCCGGTATACTGGTTGGTGTGGCCCTGATGATTGTGATTTCATACACTGCCTTCACGAAAAAGATGCCGCGCGGAGAACGCGTCCGTTTCCGGCGGCTACTCAGCGATTTCCGCAGAGCCTTCTTCAGTTTGTTGTTGCTGGTGGTGATTGTGGGAGGCATTATTGCAGGCATATTCACCGCGACCGAAGCGGCAGCCATTGCGGTGGTTTATGCCGCTGCCCTGGGATTTAGTTACCGGGATCTAAAACTGAAAGACGTCGGTCCCATTTTGTTGGAAAGCGCCAAGGTGACGGCAAGTGTGATGTTCCTGATCTGCACTTCCATGGCCATGTCCTGGCTCTTCTCCTTTGAAAGCATACCGCAATTGCTCACCGATTTTTTATTGGACAAGTTTTCCAGCCCGGTGGTGATTTTTTTCATCATCAATCTGACTTTACTGGTGGTGGGTACTTTCATGGATATGACGCCGGCCGTACTGATCTTTACACCCATATTTTTGCCGGTGGTCACGCAGTTAGGTATGCATCCGGTTCATTTTGGGATCATCATGGTCCTCAACCTCTGCATTGGTCTGTGTACGCCTCCGGTCGGCACTCTGCTTTTTGTCGGTAGTGGAGTGGCGAAAATATCCGTTTCCGACATCATTGGTTCGCTCATTCCATTGTTGATCACCATGGTGGTGGTCCTGATGCTGGTCACCTATATTTCAGGGCTGAGCATGTGGTTACCCAGCCTGTTCGGGTATTAACCGGTGATCTCTACCGGACGATGGTCAAGTCACCGGAAGCATATTCCGTACGCACGACGCCTGCTTTGTTTGTCCGGTAGGAGAGTGTCCAAACATATACTCCGGTAGGTGCCAGAACATTATTAAATCGTCCATCCCACGGTCGTTGTTCCAGGTCGGAGCTGGTAAAGATCAATTGTCCCTGGCGATTATAGATCTCCAGTTGCAGCACCCTATCCAAGGTAGGACATTGCAGGTAAGGGCGCCAGAGGTCATTGATGAGATCTTCATTCGGTGAAAAAACATTTGGCGCACTCACCCGGCATCCGCAATCCTGGGCAGTTACGTCAAAGTGTTGTTCGAAATCGCCACATTCGTTGGAAATTTGCGCGAGATATTGACCGGCCTGATCGATGGTTCGAGTGGGTGCGTTTTGTCCATTGTCCCATTGGGTGATCCCGGGTATGGATGGCTGCAACCGGGTCTGGGTACCATCACAAATGACCAGGCTGGGATCTGCCGGGATCGCCGAAAGCACATCAGCCACGTAGATGGTCTGAAGTGCCGAACATTGACCCAGTGTCACCTGAACCGTATAGGTTCCGCCTCCGTTGATCCAGCGGATGCTATCGGTGCTTTGGTTGTCCCAGCGGTAATTTGCCTCCGGAATGAATGCAGCCAAACGGATCGGGTCTCCGCAATAGGGGAGGGAATCGGGATAAGGATTCATCGGAATGACGGCGACATCATCAATGTACATGTAATCAAAAACTGGAATGACGGCCGGGTCACTGCTAACCGCCAATGTCTGGTCGTTCTCACGGAAATTCAAAATAAACAGGTATTTCTCATTGCCGTGAGCAATGTAGCAACCATAGACTGCCGTCCAGCCGATCGTGTCGTACAAGATGGTGCCCCGGTGTTCGAGGGCAGGGAAATCAGGGATGTCGTAGTTGTCTTCACCAAAACCCATTCCGATCGCATCGGTAAAGGTGCCCCGGTCCCAGGTGGAACAGACATCATCAATGGCAACCCAGAATTGCAGGAAGTAACTTTTGCCCTTTTCCAAGGGCTGTTTAAGTGGCACCCCGATGATCTCCCGCGTATTGCCAAAGGTGGTCAAACCGGCATAGCCTTCACCACTGTGTGGTTGCAGATAAGTACACTTACGTGGATGAGGTACCTTAAAATTATCGTTTTCTGCACAAACGAGAAACAGATCCGGGGTGCGTAAGGTATTCAGCCACGGTATGGCCAAATCAACCTCCCCTTCGGTTCTCGGGCAAGAAGTGGCATAGTCAAAGGATGCATTCGGAACCAGGTTATACGATTGTCCCCGCGAGAAGTGGCACACCAGTACCCAAGCTGTCAGACAGCAAAACCGGATCATTGTAATGTGTCGCTCCACTGGATACATAACCTTAAAGGGGTCAGCGGTGAAGTTATAGACAAATATCCGGATGTGGAATTGGAGACCATCATTTCACAATGGTAACATCGCCTGCAAAACGCCGGGGTAAGGGATCATCTCCCAGCAGGTAGGTTAGGAGGTAGACATAGGTTCCGGCGGGCGCATCCCCGGGCCATAAATCGGTTTCCGGGGCATGGGTAGAAAAAACCATTTGCCCCATGCGGTTGTAAACCTGAAATGTGGTAGCCTGGTAGGCTTCCGGGCACGAAAGGTGAATGGGTAATTGGTCATTGATGCCATCACCGTTAGGTGAAAAGACATTAGGGATGAAAACGTCACAAGCACACGACTCCTGACGCAGGTGGATGCCTTGTTCAAAGCTTCCACAACCGTTGGTCAGGGTGACGCGGTAATCACCCGGACCGGTCACTGGCCGGGTGCGAGTGCGGGTGCCGTTGTCCCAAACATAGGCATCTCCAACCGGAGATTCCAGGATGGTGGTGGATCCCGGGCACCAGGGGAGTTGGATTTCCTCCGTGACAGGGATTCCTTCGACGATCAGAGTTTCATCCTTTAAAAGACAGTGATCACTTTCGGCAGCCACCCAGATGTAGCCGGCGGTATCGGCGGTAAAGGTGGGCGAATATTCTCCCGTTGACCATCTGACCGGGAAATCCTGAAATTGGCCGGAAAGGATAACCGGGTCGTTGCATAGCCAGGTCGTATCGGGGAGGGGATCAAAAGGGATGACTTCGATGTCGTCGACATACATATAGTCCTCATACACCGTGCCCATACGGTCAAATTCGATTTGGGTTTCCCCGTTATTGCGGAAGTTGCCGACATAGATGTAGGATTCACCGCCCTGAGCTTTGTAGCAACCGCTGATTTCCGTCCAGCCCGAAGTGTCTTTCAGGAGACCACTTTGATTTTCAACCGCGGCATCCGCTGGAATGGTTGTGGAAGATCCGAACGCGACGCCGATCCCATCGGAAAAAACACTGGGTATGCCTATAATGCAATTGTCATCTATGCCGACATAAAAGCGAACGTAATAAAGTTGATTGCGAACCAGGGGCTTGAGCAGGGGAGCCTTAATGAATTCACGAACCGGACCGTAAGTGACCATGCCGGCGAAGCCATCTCCCCCGTGTGGGTACAAAAAGGTGCAAAAGTTTTCCAGGACCGGTGGTTTAAAACCGGGGTTTTCGGCGCAGGCATGGTATAGGTCCGGACTGAAGTTTTCGGCTTCCCAGGGCACGGCCAGCGCTATTTGACCCGAAGCGACCGGACAGTTCGTCGTCACTTCAAACCCCGGATTCTGGACAAGATTTTGGGCAGACAAGTCCACCAGCATCAGTCCCCAGAGGCAAGTCAGCAGTAAGAACCGGCTTCCGGATTCACGCAATATGGAACCTCTATCAATGTTGTGCCCTCTCATTTAAATGTTGATAAGCCAAGATATCCAAAATTTGAAGCTTCCTCCGGGGGAAGAGATTTGTTAACGGTTTTATTAATGGTTGAAGCAGCGTTTGATGTCCAAAAACTTCACGGAATAATTGTAATTTTAGAGAAACCCAAAAATTCCATCGATGCGAATTAATCGCTCCATTCTTTATTTATTGTTATGTGCCGTTGGATGCAGTGTGTTGCATGCGCAGGGTAAATTGCAACTTGACGAACCAACGGATACCGGATATCTGAAGATCGATTTACAGATTCCAAATTCTATAGCCGGGCAAATCCATGAACCATTGCGGAGCGGATCAGGGATTCCCGTCAATGCAATGAAGATCAGCGGGGAACCCGTCGAAGTGGAAGAGATGAAGACGAGGGGTAAATCCAGCGCATTTTTCTACCGCAAGAGTTTTAATGTCCAGTTGAAGGATGCCTATTCATTCAAGGGACCCGGCGGAAAAAAGAAAATGAAACATTTTTATCTGCTGGCCCAGGCAATGGACACGCATTATTTCCGCAATCACTTTGCCTTTTCGATGATGCGGGAGCTTGGCGTCGCGGATTTTTATTTTCAGTATGCCGAATTAAGCATCAATGGCCACTCCGAGGGTATTTACCTGGTTATAGAGCGGCCTTATGACGTTGCCTTGAGAGATCAGGATGCTCCGGTGGTTTACCGGCGATTGGAAAGTCGCCGTATCGACAAAGAAAAATCCGGGAAAAAGGTGCCAAAGTCCCTGGTAAAAAAGAGCAAAAAAGCCTTTTTATCCATTCCTGATTTTTGTCACAATTTGACCGGAGATGCGCTGTACGATTCCCTCAGTAGCCACCTTGACCTGGATGACTATTTTAGTTGGCTGGCCTTTAATTACTGGGCGATGAACGGGGATTATACCGATGAAGTCTGCTACTACATTCAACCGGACCATCGTCCACTGCGCTTCGGAATCGTCCCCTGGGATTTCGACGACCTTCTTACCCAGGCACCCCATGAAGGCATGGATCTGCGTAACCGGCGACTTGGAGATGCGCTGATCTATTCATCGGAAGACCTTTTGGACCGGACCATTGCAGCCGATTCAGTGGTTTACGGCCATTACCTCGAACATTTTAGGGCCATCTTTCCCAAAATGACAGATCCCCGGTATTTGCAAATGTTGTTCAACCGGATCTACCTCGAACTAGCACCATTCTATGCCAATCCGGACAACTATACGATTTCTTCACACGATCGCGAGGCGACCGATCCCGAATCAATGAAAAGGAACTTTGGAAAAGTCTACGCCTTTCTTTTAAAACGGTCTGAAGAAATCAAAGCTGAACTCGGACTGGATTAAGCTTCCCGGACCATGTCAATATGGGGAATGCCATCTTCCAGGTATTCCGGACCCACGGGCAGGAATCCGGCACTCCTATAGTAATCAATCAAATAGGTCTGTGCGCCAATGCGAATGGCTTCACCGGGAAAGTGTTGCTCCATCTGCTTCATGACAATGGACAGAAGCTGTTTGCCTGTTCCGGCTCCCCGCACATCCGGGTGCGTAATGATGCGGCCGAAAGACGCCAATCCAGGCCATTTTGGATCATGCAGCAACCGCGCACAGGCGATCAGTTTGCCGTCGGGCTGGAAGCCCATCACATGGTAAGCATTCAGATCTTTCCCATCGGCATCAAGGTAGATGCATGATTGTTCTACGGCAAAGACCAACTGGCGGATGGCCATCAGGTCATACAACTCATAGATGGTTAATGCGGAGAAGTGTTTGCAGAGGAAGGTGATGGACATGTCTTAAACCAAATTTGCCCAAAAATAGTACTTCCCTCCCAGGCATTAGATAATCAATCTTCAACACTTGGACCAGGGGTCTTTTTTATACCGGATAGACGCCGATGTTTTTAGGGAAAATGGTAATTTGACCTGAAATGAAATAGTCATGCGAATCCTTTATTTTCTGCTTTTCTGCCTTACTGCATGGACTTTGAATGGTCAGACCCAGTCGATTCAAAAGAGTTTGCCTCTGATGGAAGCATCGCCGGAGTCAGTGGGTATGTCCCCGGAACGTCTAAACCGGATAGATGCCATGTTGCAACAAGCCGTTACAGATCATGAAGTCCCTGGCATGGTAGCCCTGATTGCACGTAAAGGTAAGATTGTCTATTATAAAGCATTTGGCGATGCCGATCAAACCGCCAACCGCCAGTTTAAGAC
>JAGQXC010000231.1 GCA_020436785.1 Saprospiraceae bacterium
AATCGCCGTTTTTCTCGTGACCGTCATGATCGCGAAAGGCCAGATATTTCTGGGCCACCTGTCTTCCCAATGTTTCGCCGCGCTCTTTGGCCGGTCCCGCCGGGATATCCATTTGCCACTGCTCACATACCTGGTTGATGGTATCCCGACGCTTCGCATAGATGGACTCAAGCAACGTATTTGTTGCGGCGATGGCGGCAGCCTCTGGATCGAAATCCACACTGCCCAAATTCTTGACCAAATAGGGTTCATAGGTGTGATCGTAAGCACTGTAAAGATCATGAATCGCCAGGTGCACCATGGTTAGTGCCCGAACCCCGATGAAGGAATAAAAATCATCGTGTTGCCGGGCAATGGTGTAGGTAAATTGATTGATGTCGATGATGCGTGAAGAATTCTGTCGATTATCGGTCACCTCCTCCCTGATGGCATGGAAGCGGAACAACAGCAGAGCCATGACGCATATGCCCAGGCTGGTCGCCCAACTGTGCAAAAGTTTGCTTTTCATCAGTAACGAATTGAGTCTTTAAAATCTATCGGTACCGGCAAAATTAGGCCACCCCGGCCGGTGAAATGTATCTCTGGGTGTCACATAGGTTACAGGGACATTCAAAGTACCCTTCACCTAAGCCGTCCCCGGGATAAACGAAATTGATGGGGTGAAGATCCAAAACGCTCTTTGAAACAGCGACTGAAATGGGTCCGGTTACCGAAGCCGCTTTCATAAGCGATGTCATCAATGGTCTGGGTAGTTGTCATCAAGAGCTGACAACTGAAATGCAATCTTTTTTCCCGCAACCAGGATCCGGGAGACGTATGATATTCGGATTCAAAATCACGTCGAAAGGTAGATAGACTACGGGCACACATACGTGCAAATTCACTCAGGGTCAGATTGGCATTAAAATTATTTTCCATAATTTCCCGTAAATCGGGGCACCGGTTATGTTGTAATTGGTAGAAGTAGGCCACCAGGTCCTGATTGTGAATTTGCGTCAGTACATTGACAATTAATTCCTCAAATTTCAACTTCAACAGGACTTTGGAAGGAGGTTTGGGTCCTTTGAAAAACGTAAACAGAGACCGGTAATACTGGATCAACGAGGGATCAAGATGCAAAGGGATGACCGCCTGGATATCGTGGCCGGTGACAGGCGTTGGCAAGGTCAATTCGTATTTCCGGATGACCTCACAGATAAATTGGTCCGGTATAAATACAATGATATCACAAAATACTTCCTCAAAAAACTGGGGAATGATAAAGCTGCCTTTTGGAATAAAATAGGCCTCACCTGCACGGATCTCATAGGATTTATCGGGCGTTTTTAATGTCATTTTTCCGGTAACGACATACGTAAAATAATTAGTGTGTGACCAAATCTCCGCGCGGGGGCCTCCCGGATCGCAGGTATATTCGACAAACAACAGGTCATCAACCTTAAATTTACTGAAAGCTGTGCTGTTGTCCAGCGCATCAAAAAGATTGCTCATGTATTGAACGAGTTGTCATGACAAAGTGAATACTATCCGATCAGAATCCCATCCTCAATATATTGATTTTCCGTGGAACCGAATTCCGGTTAACGTTTCTCTGCCAAACCTTTCCGGCATTTATGCCCGTTATCCGATTTATGGATAATGAACAAATAACATAGAATAATTTTAATTCAGGACACACATCATTTTTCAAAGCAAAAAAGACAATAATTTACTCCATTGAAACCGGATTAATATTTTAGTAAATTGAGCTAAAAAGTGAAAATTAAAGCATCATTTCTTAAGATTATCCCTTTTATTTCCACGGTAATTATGATCATTTTATTTGGTTGTCCACCAGGCAAATCGATTATGAAAAACACCAGCATGAACAAAATACCCCGGGTTCCGTCCCCGCGAATAAACCCCGTTCAATTAGACCAGTTGACCGATGAGCAACAAGCGTATTTGCAACCTTATCTGGACCGGGGATTGAAATTCAACGTTTTTACAACCGCCGCTAACCATCCGGATGCAGCGGCAAAATTTGATGAATTTGCTTTTTATACCAACAGCGCATCGACGTTGTCACCCCGATGGCGTGAATTGATTATTCTGCGCACCGCCTGGCTGACTCAGTCGGACTATGAATGGGCACAACACAGCCGGATTGGCCTCCAGGCCGGGCTTACCCGAGATGAAGTGCAGCAAATCGCCTCTGCAGAATTATCTGGCGAATGGACGGATGTCGAAAAAAGTATGGTCCGGGCTGTCGATGAATTACACCAGGATACCATGATTTCCGACGAAACCTGGCATAGCTTATCCGCAACCCTGAGTGATCAGCAATTGATGGACCTTATTTACACCACCGGAGCCTATACCACCGCTGCGATGCTATTGAATGCCATGGGCGTACAACTCGATCCGGGCCTGACCGGTTTGCCAAAGTAAGCCGGTCGGTTAGAGCCCATTCCACACTTTTTTGCGAAACCAATGGCCGAGAATTCTCATGGCTAGGGCGTAAACCAGGAAGCCAGTCAGCATCCATAGCGCAAAATGCGATCCATGGATTGCTGACTCGTAAGCATGAAAAGACCAGAATACCGGCACCACAGCCAATAGCCAGGTCCACCATCCGGGAAAGAAAAAAGATACCATGGGCAGTAGGATGATCAGGTCAAGTATCTTGAAATAAGCCAGCCCTTCAATCTTGTTCCTCGCAAAGGTTGAAACCACCAGACTGATCAGAGGTGCCAGCAAACCAAACTGTGTGGCCAGCAAGATGGCTGGTACCTCACGGACCAGAACCAACCCACCCCAGCGGATGATCAACCAGGCTCCGACGGTAGCCAGCAAAGTGGCCCCCGTCAGGCGGTAGGTTAAAAAGGTGGATGCCCGCAACGGTAGAATGCGCAATGCCTGGATTACCTCCTCATCTTTCTCTTCCAGCAAGATAAATGCACTGATAAATCCCATCATGATGGAAGTTTGCATGGCGCCAAACATAGAAATATAAGGGTAATATCCGGTGATGACCGGGAACGCATGCTCCAGAGCAGGCACCGCCCAATGGACAAAGGCAAACAATACCAATGGTGCCATCATAAACAAGAACAACATCTGGTCACGGGAAATGTGGCGAAATTCCTGCCGGGCAAAATGATAGAGTCGGTGCATCGAATCAGCGTTTAATGTTTTTCCGGAATGCGCGTAATGCATAGACATAGGCGATGATGTTCCAGGCCAGCAATAATAAGTAGTACAGGACCAGGCTTCCGGCCGGAGCGGAACGGAAAGCTGCCGAAAAGAGTTCAAGCGCCGGCCAGATGGGTATCCAGACAAAATATTTCATCGGTAACACACCAAAATAACCGATAAACGGCAGCGACAACAGGATCAATAATCCCACGGATCGCATGATGTACTGATTGAACGTATCTACCCCGGATACCAGGATGAATCCCAGTAATCCAAAGAAGACGGTGGTCCCCGCAGCGGCAACCCCAAAATGCAACCATTGGAAATTCAACCCGTGCACGATACCGACCAGACCATAAC
Source organism: Saprospiraceae bacterium (assembly GCA_020436785.1). Taxonomy (GTDB): domain Bacteria; phylum Bacteroidota; class Bacteroidia; order Chitinophagales; family Saprospiraceae; genus JAGQXC01. The sequence continues at coordinate 3,538 of JAGQXC010000231.1, forward strand.
AACAAAGTAAGGAGATCAACGTAAGAGCTGTGATTTTAGACCACAGGTAGTAGGTCTCAGCCACCGGAGTAACCACCAGTGCCTGGAGAGTCCCTTCATTTTTCTCAAACAGGACCATTACTCCGATAAACAGGAATCCCAGCAATGCCGGATCATTAAAAATCACCAGTACCAGCAATTGATCGACGACCATAAACTGTTGCAACCACCAGAACAATCCCAGGTAGATACCGGTCACCAGAACCGAAATGGACAAGACCTGGTTGCGGTTGAGCAAGGTGAGGTCCCAGCGCAAAAGATGAAGAAATGTTCTCATGACAGGGATTTACCGGTGACTTCCATGAAGACGGCATCAAGGCTTGCCTCCCTGGAATGAATGGTCACGACCTCACGGGTTTGCAGGTCCTGCCAGAACCCCGAGTTTTGGCCTAGTCCATCCAGGCCATAGGACTTCACAAGTTCGTCTCCCTTGAATAAGACATCCACCGTTTTCCGGCTGTAGGCCAGTTGAAGGGATTTGGGGGTATCCAGGGCCCGGATCCGGCCATCCACCAGGAAGGCCACACGATCACAAAGTTCCTGCGCATCGTACATTTGATGCGTGGTGATGAAAATGGTCTTTCCTTCTTGCTGAAGTTGCCGGATCAGGTCTTTGACCAGGTGTGCATTGGCAGGATCCATCCCGGAGGTGGGTTCGTCAAGGAAGAGGATTTCCGGATCGTGCTGCAGAGCACGGACAAAATTAAGTCGCATCTTCATGCCCTTGGAGAATGCACCTACTTTTTCATTCGCAGCATTCTCCAGGCCTACCATAGCCAACAAATCGATTGGTTTACGGTATTGCTTGCGATAGAAGTCCCCAAAAAATTGAAGATTTTCCAGCGCGGTCAACTTCAGGTAATGATTGGGCAATTCGAAACTGACTCCGATCCGGTGATACAATTCAATGCCCCAGTCCCGAACCTCTATTCCGTCGATGGAAGCCGAACCCTGGTATCCGGGTAACAGTTTGAAAAGAATCTTTTGTGTCGTCGTTTTTCCGGCGCCGCTGGGACCAAGAAATCCGAAGATCTCACCTGCTGCTATGTCAAAATTTAAGTCCGCGATGGCTGCCTGCTGCCGTTGTGGATAGGTAAATGAAAGTTCGGAAACCTGGATCATATCATTGAGGTTTTAAAGCTGCCCGGAGTAATTGGACGAGGTTTTTGACGGCATGTTGCAATGCTTCTGCATCCGCTCCAAAAAGTGGTTTTCCTTCGGTGAGGTTGCGCTCAAAGTCCACGCCGTAATTCTCATGCATCAGTGAGGCGACGCTTAAGCTCATGGTCACCATGAAGTGGGCAATGATCGATGCCGGCAGGTCCCGTCTGAATGTCCCTGCCACCTGCTCCTGTTCGATCCATTGTACGAAGATCGATTGCGCCTGCTCCTTCCAGCTATTCAGATAAGGTTGCACCTGGGGACTGGACTCCTTAAAACCGACCCGGAAGAGGAACTGGCTGCAGCGGGGATTCTCGAGGTCAAAGTGGACACCGTTGGCATACACGGCCTGGTAATAGGACCAAAAGTCGGCATACGCTTCCCGGTGGACCGCCTCGATGTAGGCGCGTTTAACCTGCTCGCAGTGATTTTTTAAATACAACCACAAATCCAACTTGTCCTCAAAATACTGGTAGACACTGCCTTTGGCAATGCCCAGCTCCCTGACGATGCGGGTGATGCTGGCCGCCTGAAAATCGTTGGTGGCAAACTCTGCCAGTGCGACTTCAAGGAATCGTGCCTGTTTTTGTGGATCGAGGTTGATGAAGGTTTCTTTTGGCATGATGTGACTACCTGGTCACAAAGATACAACAATTTGTGACCGGGTGGTCATATTTTTTTTAAAAATGTTCGGATCTGTCGTTTAATGGTAGAATGGTGAGGATCCCTTCCCGGTTAATCTTCCGGCCAGTATTTCTTCATTTTACTCCGCACGAAAGTTACACTGCGTTCCAGTTGATCCATCCCGTCGACCCCATCCTCAATGCTGATCCATCCATCGAATCCCACCCTGCTTAATTCGCTGAAAATCGCATCGTAGTCGTTGAGTCCCCGACCGATCTCTCCGTGACTCAGGCGCTTCGCATAACCGGCCGCACCACCTTCTTCCCGGCGCAGGTCTTCGATGGTCCCATACTTCAGATACCGGTCGCTGGCATGCATGGTCACCACCCGGTCCGCGATCCGGTACAACAACTCCAGGGGGCCTTCTCCGGCTAAATAGGTATTGCTCGGATCGTAATTGACCCCAAAATTCGGATGGCGTACCCGGTCTACCAACTGACAAAAAACCTCCATTTTCTGGGCGAATTCCGGGTATTCCCAGAAGTCATCTTTGTAATGATTTTCCAGGATAAGGGTGATCCCCCGCTCTTGCGCAAAAGGCAAACAGGCTTCAATGCATTCAACAGCCAGTCGCACCCCTTCGTCCTCAGATAACTCTGGCCGGCGTTGTCCCGACAGGACACGGCAATACGAACCTCCTAGCGCATAAGTCATATCGATCCAGCGCTTTTGTTTGCCGATTTCCCGTTCCCGAAATGCCGGATCCGGATGGGTAAAATCCGGCGAACAACACATCATGGGGATGGCCTTGCCATGATCCTCCACCTGCCGGCGGAAGCGGGGCCAGTTTCGTTCATCCTGCATTTCCAGAAATCCGGCATACCACTCCAGACCATCGATGTCCAGCCTTACCGACATTTCGATCCACTCCGAAACCGTCATGGTGCCCTCCTTACATAATGCCTGCATATAGGCTTTGGGAAATACCGCTAACCGGGGCATAAATTGCTTTTATTTCTTGGTTGAAATATTGGATTCATCTTTGGGAGGATTCCGGCCGATGAAAGGGTGTTGTTCCAAATCGACAACCTGCCCGCTGATGGGGCCGCTCTCATCCGCCAGCCAATAAACGGCTGCCGCCGCAATCTCTTCAGGCAACAGGATCCGGCCGGCCGGGGCGAAAACAACCGGCAATCGGCGGTACCAATCCTCATTCAGGCCATGCTCCCGTTTGCGGATGATCTCCCGCTCCGTCAAGACCCAGCCGGGGTTGATCTGGTTAACCCGAACTCCGTATTCCCGGTGCAGGACATCGCCCAAATTGCGGGTGAGCGTCATCAGAGCTCCCTTGGAGACACTATAGGCCAATAGATTGGGCTCTCCACTATAGGCATTGACCGATCCGATATTCAAAACACAACCATTTGCCTGACTCAAATACGGGCGAGCCGCCTTAATCAGAGCGAAAGGCGCCAAAACATTCACCTCCAACACCTCCCGGAACAAGGTGAGATCAGTTGTTTCGATGTTGGATGAGATCACCCTGGCCGCATTATTGACCAGCGCGTCCAATCTTCCAAAACGGGATAGGGCCAAATCTACCAGGCGGTGGACACATCCTTCCCCCTTCAGGTCTTCGATATGTAAAGCGGCATGCTTCGCACCAATTTCCTGCAAAACTTCATTTCCCAGATCCGGTTCCAGTCCGTGAATGACCACGTTTGCGCCTTCTTTAACACATCGTTTTGCAATCGATTTGCCAATACCAGTAGTGCTTCCGGTGACGAGAATAACTTTATCTTTTAGTCGCATTCCATTTATTTACACGTATTCCTGTTAGCCTCTATTCCCCGTTCAGGTTGGCCCAGTAAATGTCAGGCCGAGCGAAACCTAGACCGGCTTCAATACACTCTTTACGACTTCACCCCGGTGCATCTTTTCAAACGCCTCCTGCCACTCCGTTACCGGCCACACGCCACCAATGATGGGTTTGACATCCAACTGCCTGCTGGTCAACAAGGCCAGAACGCGCTCCCAGATGGGCCAGTTGTGGCTGAAACTGCCCTGGAGGGTGATGTTTTTTTGGACGATAGGATCGAGGGAATACTGCACCGGTTGTGGGCCCCACCCCACTTTTGTAATCTGTCCGTTGGGGCGCACCCATTGCATGGCCAACGACAGGGTTGCGCTGTGACCTGCCGCATCGATAACGCAGTCCGCGCCAAGCCCATCCCTTTCCTTTGCCCAATGGGTGGCATCTCCGATCAGGGTTTCACATTCGTACGTCCTGGCAATTTCCAGCCGGTGCCGGTCGGCTTTCAGGCCCACCAAGGCTACTTCCGCACCACAGAGTCTTGCCACGGCAGCACACAGGATTCCGATGGTACCCGGACCAATCACCACCACCCGGTCACCCGGCTGCAATCTGGAGTTACCCACCACCGCATTATAGGCAACGCTGCAAGGCTCGGTTAGGCAGGCTTCTTCGAAAGCCAGCGCCGGCGGCACCCGGTGTAAACAACGGGCTGGCACCCGCACATAACGGGTCATGGCTCCATCCACGCCATAGCCAAAGCCTTTGCGTGTGGGATCCAGGTTGTATAATCCCTGCCGAGACATGGGATTATTCGGGTCAATGATGGCTGCCGTCTCACTCACCACCCGGTCCCCTTCTTTCCATCCACTTACCCGCTTGCCGATGGCGGCCAGGTGGCCTCCGAATTCATGCCCCAAAACCACCGGGTAATTCACCGGCCAACTGTGGTCGGCAGTCCATTGATGCAGGTCGCTGCCACAAACTCCCACATTAGCCACTTCCAGCAAAACATCCTCCTCTCCAATGACCGGCATTCCGATCTCACGAATCTCCACCGATCCGGATTCCGCTGCATAATTCACGACCGCCGCTGACTTCATCTTGATTTGTGATTTTTGATTTGTGATTTTTGACTTGCCAATGGGCTGAATTCCTCCTACCCCATCACCCCGCACCTCATACCTCGCTACCTCACACCTCGTTACCAGTTAATTTGTTGATTCGTTAATTCAACGTGACCTTTCATTATCCTTTCTCCATTGTCCTTTGACCGCATACCTCATACCTCATACCCCGCTACCTCACACCCCACTACCTGATC
>JAGQXC010000232.1 GCA_020436785.1 Saprospiraceae bacterium
ACGTGAACGACCGGATCCACCTGATCGTACATGAATTTCTGGACCAGTCCCGCGTGAAAATGGCCGGGGTCCAAGGTGATCAGATGTACTTTAGGGGAATCAGTCATCGGTTTTTTTTCATTGGATTGGCATGCCAGTAGGGTGGCCAGCAGCAGGAATACAGGTACATTTCGGATCATTACATTTCAAATTTAAACTGGACAATGGACTCAATTCCAGTCCGAGACCTTCAATTCAACGTTCAACTCAACCTTTAGCCTTCAACATGTTAAATGGTTATGGCATACGGCGGACGCTGAGGCCTGGATAGCATTGAGTTGGCTTCGTCGTCATTACGGAAACGCTCATGGACCGGGTCCCAGTATAATTTGCGGTTGAGTTTCATCGCAATATGGATCACCAGGCAGGCGCTGCATGACCGGTGTGCGATTTCTACCGGGGCCACCGGTTGCTGACGGCTGATGATGCAATCCAGCCAGTTGCCGTGCTGCCCGGGACTCTCATAGAGGTGGATTTCATCCGGACCGATAACTGATTGGAGAATTTTAGGATTGCTGGCACTGAATGCCTCGGAGTTCTGCGCGTTGCCGGGATCGCTGGCAGTGACACCAACATTGCCCCGGCTGACAAATATCCACCCGTCGGAACCTTCAAAGCGTACGCCGTTCGGATAATCGCCACTGACGTACATGGTCACTCCATTGGCATACTTCGCCGTTGCGGTGAAATCACCGTGAACGTTCCACAGGCCACTGGTAGGAAACTGAGCCTCGGCCTGTACTTCGACGGGCCCCGTGTATTCGGTACCCATGCCCCAATGGGCGGTGTCGATGTGGTGGGCACCCCAGCCGGTAATCATGCCGGCGCCAAATTGCTCACAACGCAACCAACCGGGGCGGGAGAAGTCGGCCTGGGGATGCACTCTCATTTCCGTATAATAGGCTTCGGGCGTCGTCCCCAACCACATGTCGTAATTAAGGTTCGCAGGTATTGGCATTTCAGGGACATCGGGTCCGGAAGGATCACCGGGCAAGCCGATTTTCACCGTCCGTAACTCACCGATGCGACCATTACGTACCAATTCGCAAGCCCGCTTGAACTGGGGCCAGGGATCCTGTGACCGCTGTTGGCTGCCGATCTGAAAGATACGCCCCGTGCGATGAACAACATCACTCATCATCCGGCCTTCCTGGATGGTCAATGCGGCCGGTTTCTGCAGGTAAATGTCCTTTCCGGCCAGTGCCGCATCAATAGCTGGCTTGGCATGCCAGTGGTCCGGCGTACTGATCATGACGGCGTCGATGTCTTTATCCATCAGCATCTCCCGGTAATCGTCAAAGACTTTGACATCCACATAATTGGGTTTGCCCTTTTTCTCTGCATAATACCGTTCAATGTATTCTTTCCCTTTTTGACCCCGGATGCTGTCCAGTTCGGCCACAGCAACTACCCGGGCTACGTCGTATTTAAGGGTTTCAGCCAGATCGTGATCTCGGGCGATCCGTCCGCAGCCAATCTGGGCAATATTGATCTTATTGCTGGGAGCGGATTTGCCAAATACGGAAGCCGGCACGATGGTGGGTGCGGTGATGATGCCTGAGGTGGCAAGGAGAGAAGTCTTTAGATAATTCCTTCGGTTCATGGTTAGGTTTACAATTTATGGAGATATCATGTATTTAGATCGGCTTAGCGGTTATTCCATAATCAGGGTGTCGGTCACCCTGGTATAATCCAGCCCGGTGACGCCAGCCACCACCCACCCAATGCCCCCGGCTAAGTGTGCGCGATATTTCGGGTTGCTATAATATTCAATCTTATGCCCCAGGGCGGTATAAAATTCTCGACCACCTTCAAACTGATGGCACCAGGAAAGTGGAAAATAATTCCCAAAGATCTCGCCGGGATATTCAGTTTGATTTTCATCTTCTACAGTACGTAAATCAGCCGCCAGCAGAACATGAATATCGGGATTCAAATGATCCAGGTAATAACATTCATCCTCCCATTTCCAGGTATTGCCTAACATGTTCGTGGCGGGGTGCGTGGTGTCAATGACTTTAATTTCGAAAGATTGTAAGGGTGGATGACGCCGGAATTTACCTCCCAGCATGTTCCAGAACCAGGGCCATAGTCGTTCCGAGCCGCTGGCGGAATGGATCCCGATAAATCCACCACCGGCCTGGATGTACCGCTGAAAAGCCAGTTTTTGGTCATCGGTAGCAAAGGTCTCGTTGTTGGTATTGGAGAAAATGAGCACCTGGTACCGCTTTAAATTTTCATCGGTGAAAATGGACGGGTCGTCCGTATCATCAGTTTCCAGGTTCAGATCTTCACAAATTTCTTTC
>JAGQXC010000015.1 GCA_020436785.1 Saprospiraceae bacterium
CAAGGTACAAATTCCCGATGAAGGAACCACTGACAAACAATCCATTGTATACCACCAACAACTTTGCAGAGGTAATCCTTCCTATTGCGATACCCAAACCCTATACGTATTGGATACCGGAAGAACTTGAGCAGGACATCCAGATTGGCAAACGGGTAGAAGTCCAATTCGGGCGGAGGAAACTGTATGCCGGTATTGTGATCCGTACAGGGCCGGTAGACGAGATTCCCTACAAGGCCAAGCCAATCCTCAGTATCCTGGACGACGAACCGATCGTGTCAGACATCCATCTTCAATTCTGGCAATGGATTGCGGATTATTACCTGTGTACCATCGGCGAAGTCATGCATGCCGCGCTCCCGGCCAGCCTCAAACTGACCAGTGAAACCCGCATTTTGTTGCATGAACAATTTGAAGATCATTTCGAAGATCTTGATGATCAGGAATACCTGATTGCTGAAGCATTGACAATCCGCCATGAGCTTTCGCTGGAAGATGTCTCCGGCATCCTCCAGATTAAAACGATTTATCCGGTCATTAACCGGATGCTGAACAAGGGAATCCTGTTTATTGAAGAGGAATTACAGGACAGTTACCGTCCAAAGACCATCGATATCATTCAATTGACGGATGCCTACCTTGACAACACCAATGCCGCCTTTGAGTTAACTTCCCGGGCACCGAAACAGACGGAGACTTTACTGCATTTTTACCAGTTGCACCGCGAAAAAGGAAAAGTCACCCGGGATGACTTTCATCAGCATCCCGACATGCAAGCTAACCTGATCCCGGCGCTGGTCAAAAAAGGCATTCTGGAAGTGGTCCCCGAAGAAGTCTCGCGGCTTAAGCGTCAGTCCAGCGAGTCGGCCACCCTGCCCGAACTCACTACCCAGCAGAGATCTGCATTAGCGGAGATCCGCACTCACTGGCGAGAACATTATCCCATCCTGCTGCATGGCATCACGGGCAGCGGCAAGACCCGGGTTTACGTCGAATTGGCCCAGGAAGTGATGGCAGGCGGAAGGCAAGTGCTGTATTTGCTGCCGGAAATAGCATTGACCACCCAGGTCATCGAACGGCTTCGGCAAATTTTTGGGGACAAAATCATTGTTTCACATTCCAAGTTGTCGAATGCAGAACGCGTCGAGGTTTGGAAAGCCGTTCGCTCCGGTCAGGGTATGGTGGTGGGAGCCCGCAGTGCCATGTTCTTACCTTTCATCAATCTTGGCCTGGTGGTGGTCGATGAAGAACACGATGCCTCGTATAAACAGGTCGATCCGGCGCCCCGATACAATGCGCGGGATGCCGCACTCGTTCTCGCCAGGATGCTAAGGGCTCAAATCATCCTGGGCTCGGCAACACCATCCTTTGAATCGTATTACAATACGCAGCGTGGCAAATACAAGTTGGTCTCGATGCCTCTGCGGATCGGGGATGCCGTCCTTCCGGTCACTGAGGTCGTCGATCTGAAGGCCTACCAGCGCAAGCGACAAATGAAACATGAATTTTCGCCTCCGTTAATCGAGGCCATTGAAGCCACCGTACAACGAAACCGGCAGGTGATCCTCTTTCAGAATCGACGTGGCTTTTCTCCTTACCTGCATTGCAAGGTCTGTGATTACCATGCCCAGTGCGTGCACTGCGACGTCAGTCTGACCTACCATAAATTCTTCAATAAACTGGTTTGTCACTATTGTTCCTATCAAACGGACGTTCCACGATATTGTCCGGACTGCGGCTCCGATCAATTGGAATTAAAGGGATTTGGCACCGAGAAGATCGAAGAAAATCTGAAAATATTACTCCCCAACCTGCGGATCGGCCGGATGGACCTGGATATGGTCAAGACGGTGAAAGCCCAGGAGAAAATCTTGCAAGACCTGGAACACAAACGCCTGGATGTGGTGATTGGCACACAGATGGTCACCAAAGGACTGGATTTTCCCGGGATCGGGCTGGTTGCCATCTTACAGGTGGACCAGATGTTACATTACCCTGATTACCGAGCTAACGAACGCGCTTACCAACTGATCACTCAGGTGAGTGGGCGTGCCGGCAGGAAGGATAATCAGGGCTTGGTCATTTTGCAAACCTACCAACCCGACCATCCGGTGATCCGGGATGTACTCAAAAATCACTACCAGTCCTTTTTTGCCTTTGAAATGCTCGAACGCAAGAAATTCGGCTACCCTCCCTACACGCGGCAGGTATTGTTGGTTCTGAAACACAAAACCGCCAAAACAGTCCATGAAGCAGGTAAATGGCTCACCCGCAGATTAAGGGATAAATTACCGGAACGGGTTAAGGGGCCCAGTGAACCGACCATTGCCCGCATTCGCAATCAATATGTGCGCCATATCCTGATCACCCTGGACAAGCGCCTGGAGCACCTGCAACAGGTGAAGGATTTCATTGAACACAGCATCTCCGATTTGAAGGTGGAAGAAGGATTCAGTACCGTTCGGGTTAATGTGGATGTAGATCCCTATTGAATTCATTCAAGTTCAGGAAGATCAGAAGAAAAGTTGGACCAATCTTCTGACCTTCCCCGTACGCTTCAAAAAGAAACGAGACACTTGATTTGGTGGAGCATACCGGAGTCGAACCGGTGACCTCTTGCATGCCATGCAAGCGCTCTAGCCAGCTGAGCTAATGCCCCTGAAAGCGGATTGCAAAGATATAAATTGATTTGAGATTTCTGCTGTCTGATTTTAGATTAAGTTGGCGTGTAATTTCAGACGACAAAATCACTGTTGAGTCCGGATCGAACGCTTTAAGATTTTGCGAAACCCATCTTTTGGTAGCGGTCAAATCACGTATTGACGGGAATCGACCGGCATCACTTTTCAACCGGCAGGTCTCCTTTTTTGGCGGCACGAATGATTTTCTTATTGGCTGTCAATACGACTTCCACCCGCCGGTTTTGTTGTCGTCCGGTTGCGTTGCCATTGTCGGCCACCGGGTCGGATTCACCCATGCCTTCAATGTCCATCCGCTTACCGGCCACCTGGTCCATCTCCAGGTAATCCATGACAGCACCTGCCCTTCGTTTGGAAAGCTCCAGATTATAGGCAATAGTCCCCGTATTATCGGTATGGCCCATTACCAGGATATTGGTTCCTTCGTATTTATTGAGGGTCCTGGCAAGGTGATCAAGGTTACTTCGTGTCTCTTCTTTTAATGCATAGGAATCAAATCCGAAGAGTAGCCCGGAATCAAAGGTCACCAGGATGCCTTCACCGATGCGTTCGACCTTGGCACCTTCCAGGTCTTTGCGAATTTCTGCCGCTTGTTTATCCATGTATGCGCCGATCAAGGCGCCGGCGGCACCTCCAACGGCGGCACCAATCAGAATTCCTGCCGCCCGGTTATTTTTGGCTAGCACACCGCCGGCAACTCCACCTGCAGCAGCGCCGATCACAGCTCCTTTGACCTTTCTTGAAGCATTGCATTGCAGGGAGGCCAGGGCAACCACCGTGAGTAATACAAAAATCAAACGTTGGCGTCTCATTCTTATTAATTTGAATAAAAACGAAATTTCAGCCCGTTTAGACATGTGCCGCACCGATTCTTTCAAGTGGCATGGACGGGTCTTTTGCCAGACAACCCGCTCGCTGTGATCATCATCACGTTGGTTATCAGACGATTCATTTTACTTTGTG
>JAGQXC010000233.1 GCA_020436785.1 Saprospiraceae bacterium
CTCCCATTGCCAACCGATTACAGTTGATAGAAAAGAGACAAGTATAAATAAATGATGTAATCATCTGGCAATGAGGTCAATAAATCGGTGAACGAACTTATATTGAGATAACTAATATGATAAAAAAGCATATTTTTGCCCCCTATGCGTCTGACGAGGATAGATATAAAAGGCTTTAAGAGCTTCGCCATGGAAACCATCCTGCACTTCAATGAACAGGTGGTTGGTGTTGTGGGTCCAAATGGCTCGGGTAAATCCAATATAGTGGATGCGATACGCTGGGTATTGGGCGAGCAGAAGAGCTCCGAGCTCCGGTTGGATAAAATGTCAGACGTACTTTTTAATGGTACGAAGAAACGTAAAGCCAGTGGCCTGGCATCTGTCGCAATCACCTTTGAAAACGATCGCAGTCTCATCGCGTCCGAATACCACAGCATCACCATTGCGAGGACCCTCTTCCGTACCGGTGAAAGTCAATACCAGATCAATGGAGTAACCTGCCGGTTAAAAGACATCCATAACATCCTGCAGGATACCGGAATTGGATCCAATACCTATGCCATCATCGCACTGGGGATGGTCGATGACATCCTTCAGGACAAGGACCAGTCGCGGAGAAGGATGTTTGAGCAATCCGCCGGGATCTCGAAGTACAAAAAGCGTAAACATGAAACCATGTTGAAGCTGAAAAATACGGAAGCGGATCTGGACCGGGTGGAAGACTTGCTGTATGAAATCGAACAAAATCTCAAGACCCTCGAACGTCAGGCCAAACGGACACAGCGGTATTTCGACCTTAAACAGGACTATAAGATCCTTTCGATCCAATTGACCCACATTCGCAGCAAAGCCTTGCGAGCCTCCTACGAATCACTCGCCGGTAAAATTACCGCTCAGGAAGACAAATTGCGTGAGGAACAAATTGCCGAGACCAACCTCACCGCCAAATTGGAACAGATCAAGAAAGATCATCTTGATCAGGAAGTGTCGGTCTCCACCTTGCAGCGTTCATTAAATCAAATTGTCCACCAGATCCGCACGGCCGAGAACCAAAAGAAGCTGGATGAACAACAGCTTGAATTCAAAACCCAGAATGTTGAACGCCTGACTCAACAGGTCAATGTTCACCGTGAAAGGGCCAAACAATTGGAAGAAAGCGCCGGATCCATCCAGTCGAGGATTGCCCAGGCCAGTGCCCAGTCCGGGGAGTTATCGCAATCGTTACAGGCCGCCGAGCAAAATAAAAATGAAGTCTTTGAAGCCTATGGGACGGCAAAAGAAGATGTAGACCAATTGAAACAGCAGTTTCAGGTCAAGGAACGTCAGGTGTTTGAATTGGAAAAAAAGATTGCCGTCGATGAAAACCAGCTGGGATTGTTGACGAATCAATTGGAACAATATCAGACACAACGGACCTACAAAGTCCAGCAACTTGAACAATATCAAAAGGACGACGAAGAGCTGAAAGTAGTACTCGACAACCGGTCACTCGCTCTAAAGGAGGCTCGTGATCTTGAATCCAAACTTAAGGCTCAGGTCACCCAACTTAAAGAAAGCAAAGAGAAGGTCAGGGATGAACTGCAAAAAGTATTGCGTTCACTGGATGCCAAGGGAAATGAATTCGACTTACTCAAGAGTCTGGTTGAAAACTTTGAGGGATTCCCCGAATCCATCCAGTTCCTGCACAAGGCGAAACAATGGGTCCAGAAGTCCCCGTTGCTTTCGGACATCATTTATTGTGAAGAGAAATACCGGGTGATTGTAGAACAATACCTCGATCAATACTTGAATTACTTCATTGTACCTCATAAAACGGATGCCTTACAGGCCATCCATCTGTTGGCGGACAGTCAAAAGGGTAAGGCAAACTTCTTCATCCTGGATGCATTTCAACAGACGGAACCGGTTGCGGCCCACCATCCGGGGATGACGCCGGTTTGGAAGCAGATCGAAGTGGATACCCAGTACCAGTCGCTGCTCTATCATCTTTTTGATCAGGTTTATTTCCTGGAATCCGGTTACGAAGACTATCTGCACGATCCGGCATACGCCCATTTTACGTTTCTAAGTACCGATGGCAAGATCGTTTCCCGAAAACAACATGTGCTTACCGGGGGCTCCATAGGTTTATTCGAGGGGAAAAAGATCGGAAGAAAGAAGAACCTCGAGAAATTGCAAAAAACCATTCAGAAACTGCAAACTGAAAAGTCAGACCTGGAATACCAGTTGGCCAGGTTTGAAGCGGAAATTAAGCATACCGATACCTCCGAAGCCACTCAGGATATTCAGGATCTTGAGAAGGAACTTCAGCAATATCAACATCGCAAAGTCCAGTTGGATGCCCGGCTGAACAATGAAAAGGAACAGGTCGCCCAGATTGATCAAAATATGGATTCCGCACAGCTCCGGATTCAACAGATCCGGGATCAGCAGGGTAGTGATCAGCAACAGTTGAACCTGCTCAAAGCGGCCATTCAGGAAGCCAACCAGGCGCTTGCTGAACGGGGAGATGCCTATGAGAAGTTGGTGGAGGTTTACAATCAGAAATTGCAGGCTTACAATGAAAGACGCATTGAGTTTATTCAACAGGACAACACCGTCAAGACACTGCAAAGTCAAATGGAATTCAATGCGACGCAATGGCGGGAGCTCCAACAGGAAATTGAGTCCAAAACCAACCAGATCCATGCCGATCAGGTCGAAATAAGCCGGCTAAGGGTCCAAATTGAAGAGGCAGAAGCGCATCTGGTTGAAGCCTACGGTGACAAAAAACTTCAGGAGTCGGACTTGTCGGGCGTCGAAGAGGACTATTTTAAAGTCAGGGGAGAGATCCATGAATTGGAGGAAGAGATTAAGATCCGGAATCGTAATTACCAGCAAGCCAACCAGTTGCTTAATGAGTTGAAAGAAAAGCGCACGGATCTTAAATACCAGCTTAATGGCCTCTTCGATCGCTTACGCATTGAATTTAATGTGACGGAAGTAGAACTTCAATCCGTGGAGCTTGAAGAATCCGGAATGCCGTCGCTGGACGAACTTGATGAGAAAGTGCAAAACATGAAGAAGCGGTTGGAGGGTTTTGGTGAGATCAATCCGATGGCTGTCGAGGCATACAATGAGATGAAGGAACGCTATGATCATATTTTTGTGCAGCGAGCCGATATTCTTGAAGCCCGGGATTCGTTAATGGATACGATTCAGGAAATCGAAACGACAGCCACCAATCAATTCCTGGATGCGTTCAATCTCGTTCGTGAAAACTTCATCAACGTGTTTCGCAGCCTCTTTTCTGAAGACGATGCTTGCGACCTGATCTTAACTGATCCAGAAAACCCGCTGGAATCAGGTATCGAAATCATTGCCAAACCTAAAGGCAAGCGTCCTTTAACACTTAATCAGCTTTCCGGTGGAGAAAAAACCCTCACGGCAATTGCCCTGTTATTTGCCATGTACTTGTTAAAGCCTGCGCCCTTCTGCATTTTCGATGAAGTAGATGCCCCGCTGGATGATTCGAATGTTGAAAAATTCAACCGCATCATTAAGAATTTCTCTGAGCAGTCCCAATTCATCATTGTAACCCACAATAAACTTACCATGGCGGCCATGGATGTGATTTATGGCGTGTATATGGAAGAGCAGGGAGTATCCAATGTAAGCGCCGTTGATTTCAGGGCTTACGATCACTTATCACTCCTGGAAGTTCAGAATTAATAGCGCCGCTTAACCATTGACCAAAAGTCATTTCCGCGCAAAAAAAAAACGGCATGTCGGTTAAGATCATGCCGTTGACGAACCAATATATGTACCAAGATGCAAGTTAATGCGCAACTATATGAGAAGAAAACGTAATGCTTGTTCGCTTAGTATTTCTTCTTGAAAATTTAATTAAAAAAGCTGCAAAGTACACCGGAAAGGGAACGAATGAAGTACAACAAAAAACCAGTGTAACAAGAAAGGCAACGAATTATCCATCGGTCTTGGCCCTAATACTCCTGTATGTACTAGTGGCGAGCCAGTACGTAGTGGGGGGACTACGTACGTATTGGCTTAAAAAATTTAACGCCCAAAGAGTATTCTTTTTCGATTCTCGGTATTGTCAAGACCATATATAGGAAAGTAGTTCGATGTACTTTGCCAGCTATATGAAGGTCCGCATCACATCTGACACGGATTTGGAATTTGTCAATTAGGAACCAGAGGTACGCATAATACCTCCAATAGGAATGCTTCTAGGGAATTATAACACGGGAAGGATGTTACATATTAAATGGAAAATTGGGCGCTTTATTGTACACCGGATAAAAAAAAGTAAAAATTTTATCCTTTGAGGGCAAATTTGGTCTTTTTGCCATTCTCTACCAGCATATAATGTCCATGAAGCCAGTCTTCTTGGCGAATCATCATTTCCAGAGAGTTTACTTTTATTTTGTTGATAGCCAATGCATTACCCTGAATTGCCCGCCGGACTTCACTCTTCGATGCCAACAACCCGGTCTGTTCCGTTAAAAAATCAATAACATTGACATTTACCTCCGGCAGATCCATAATTTTGGATGGAATTTCTTCCGTGATCAGTTCCCATTGTTCTTCAGTGAGTTGCCGTAAGTAGTCGTGATCCAACCGTTGGTTAAACAGGATTTCAGAGACCTTGAGTGCCGCTTCATAGTTGGCCTCTCCGTGGATTCGTCTGGTCAACTCTTCCGCAAGAACACGTTTTAATTCGTTGGGATTCTCGTTCAGGGTTTTCTCCAGCGTTTCGATTTCATCTTGAGAACGGAGAGAGAAATACCGGTAAAATTTGGGCATGTCCCGATCGTCCGCATTGATCCAGAACTGAAAAAATTTATAAGGAGAAGTCATTTTGGGATCCAACCAGATATTTCCCTGTTCTGATTTGCCGAATTTCTTGCCATCGGCTTTGGTGAGTAGGGGAGTCGTTAATGCATAGGCCTTTCCATCGGCATTACGTCGGATGAATTCTGTGCCACTCGTGATGTTTCCCCATTGATCGGAACCCCCCATTTGCAATACACAGTCGTACTTTTCATATAAGCACAGGAAGTCATAGGCCTGCAGTAGCTGGTAGCTGAATTCGGTGAAAGACATTCCTGTTTCAATGCGGTTTTTTACGGAATCTTTCGCCAGCATATAGTTGATGGTCAACGTCTTGCCTACATTGCGCAAAAAATCCAGGACATTCATCTCGCGGTAAAAATCCAGGTTATTGACCAACAAAGCCGGATTGTTTACCCCCTCGAAATCCAGCAATTTTCTGAATTGGCTGATCTGGAAGGACAAATTGCGATCCAGTTCTTCGGTAGATTTTAACTCCCGCTCTTTGTCTTTTCCACTGGGATCTCCAATTCTTCCGGTCGCTCCGCCCATCAGAACGATGGGTTGATGACCGGCCTGCTGGAACAACTTAAGGATCATGACCTGGACGTAATTGCCAATAGTAAGTGAAGGGGCGGTGGGATCAAATCCAATATAGGCAACGGTGCGTTTGCCGAGTACTTCTTCCAAGCCAGGGGTCATGTCCTGCAGCATTCCCCGCCATTTTAATTCATCCAGGAAGTTCATCAACACTTCAATTTAAATCCAGGCTGCAAAAATATCATTCTTCTCCTTAAACCGGCAACCCTGCCGGAATACTTTAGCCAATTTGAAGCTCAGGCGATTGTCAAAAAATGCCGTTCTTTGAGTCAATGAATTTTCCCCGGTATATCGCCAGGCGCCTTTCTTTACATAGCGCTACTTCTTTCCAGAACATCATCGTGCGTCTGGGTATAACCACGCTGGCATTGAGTCTGGCTGTCATAATTGTTGCATCGGCAATCATTAAAGGTTTTAAGGCGGAAATCAGTGAAAAAGTATTTGGATTCTGGGGCCACATACACATCACCAGCCCTTCGATGAATTCGATGTTCGAGGCCAAGCCGATAGCCCTGCATCAATCGTTTTATCCATCACTGGACACCATCAGACGGTTAGGCATCGAGGGAGAGAATGGTCAAATCACGGGATATACAAAGGGTGGAGTGGAAGGGATTTACCCTTTTGTGTTGATTGCCGGTATTATGGAAACCAGAGATGAGTTCGAAGGATTGATCCTGAAAGGCGTGGACAGTTCCTACAATTGGAAGAAGATGCAATCTTTTCTGGTGGAAGGGGACCTTACCTTCTTGAGCGACTCGTTGGATGACCGTAAAATACTCATTTCCAGGACAACGGCGGACCGACTGAAATTAAGCCTGGATGACTGGGTGATCATGCATTTTGTAAAAAACAATCAAGGCATTCGCCGCGCCTTTAAAGTCGGGGGTATTTACAATACCGGACTGGAAGAATACGATCGTCAGATGGCTTTCATTCATCTGAAGGAAGCTCAGCAATTGTTGGGCTGGGGGCCGGACCAGGTGAGTGGCTTCGAAGTGTTTCTGGAAAACATTGACGATATCGATTACTTTGACAATTACATTTACATCGATGTATTGCCGACCGAATTGTATTCTGAATCCCTGCGGGATAAATTCTCCAACATTTTTGATTGGCTGGAATTGCAGGATACCAATGAATACGTCATTATGATCCTGCTCCTGACGGTGGCGGTGATCAATATGATCTCAATTATTCTGATCATGATCCTCGAACGGACCTCAATGATCGGAATATTAAAGGCCATGGGAAGCAGGGATTGGCAAACGCGGAATATTTTTATCTATCATGCGGCTAAGCTGATCCTGTGGGGGATGGTCATCGGAAATGGGATTGGACTGGGCATTTGTTTTATTCAGGAACGATTTAAACTAATTAAATTAAATGAAGCGGACTATTACATTTCCTACGCACCGGTACACCTCGATGTTAAACTCCTTATCCTGTTAAACCTGCTTTTTTTTCTCGTTACCCTGGCCTCTCTCCTGATACCTACCTATTACATTTCGAAGCTTTCTCCGGTCAAAAGCATCCGGTTTAACTGAAGTTTATGCGGATTAACCGGCTACGGTCCTACCTCCTTCGCTGGACTCGATTGAGTAAATTTATTTTGGGCGGTTATCGCGGGTTTTTCCTCTACCGGCAGGAGCGCTCCACGTTAGAAAAAATGATTTACTGGTGTTGCGATGCCGGGCTTTTACTGGGAGATGTGCTGGGGTTTCCCGATTTATACCAAATGATCGAAGTGGCTATACTTACGGTGGACCGACGTGCTGCTAAAGAATTACCGGCTTTTTCAATTCCTTATCCTGCGATGGAGTTATCGCATTCCGTTCGTTTCCACGCGTCGCCACACGTGCGTCCAAATCCTTCAACCAGGGCTTACGTGAGTTTTTGGACCATTAATTATTGGGGCCAACTGGATCCACCTACGTTCTTGCATGAATTGATGCATGTTTGGCAGTTTCAAGCGGTTGGCAGTATCTACATTCATCATGCTTTACGGGCACAACGGATGGTGCCTGCTTATGATTATGGATCTGTGGATGAAATACTGGAACGTTGGGACACCATTGACATTTGGCGGGATCTTAATTTCGAACAAATGGCCTCATTGGGTGCGGATTTGCAGATCCGGATCCGGGAAGTCCCTGCGGACATTCGGGCTAAAAATATCCTGGACCAGTTTTTGACAAATCCAATCGGATAATTTTTGCGCTCTCCCGATGATGTCGTAAGTTAGCGGCTCGATCGTAAATCTGGTCACATCAATGATTTCTTCTTCCGATAGTTATGATCCGTTATTATGCATTAGAACAAGGTCGCTTGACTGCGTTAGAGGCTCTGCAGCCCGGATGTTGGATCAACATCGATCCGCCTATTGAACAAGAAGAACTCGAATCCCTTGCTGCTCAGTTTAACATTGCCATCGATTATTTGATTGACTCCCTGGATATTGATGAACGTTCGCGGTATGAGCGTGATGAAGATCTGCGGTTTATTCTGGTGAATACGCCTATTCTCAATGAGGTAGACCAGGAAAATGAAGCCATCTATGTAACCATCCCCATCGGTATTTTACTGCTGCCTGAATACATCATCACCATCAGTGGTCGCGATAATCCGGTGTTGAATCGGTTTTTCGAGGGTAAAGTGCGCAACTTCGATCCCGGGGATTTCAGCCTTTTTGTGCTGCAGCTATTTGAACAGAATGTACTCTACTTTTTGAGTTGTCTGAAAAAGCTGAACCTTAAGCGTAACCTGATTGAAAAGGAATTGTACAATTCCAGTCGTAATGAAGAATTGAAGCAACTCCTGCGGATCGAGAAAAGTCTGGTATTCTTCGTTAATACCCTTTCTGCCAATGAGTTGCTGAAAATGAAGATGAAACGGTCGGACTTTCTGCGAATCACTGAAGACGAGGACAAATCGGATCTCTTTGAGGACATTGTCATTGACAATGGCCAGGCCCTGGAAATGGCCAACGTTTATACCAACATTCTGAATGGGACCATGGAGGCCTATGCTTCGATTGTTTCCAACAACCTCAACGTATTTATCCAGCGACTAACCATTGTCACGGTCGTACTGATGGTGCCAACTCTGGTGGCCAGTTTTTATGGTATGAATGTACCGGTGCCCTTTCAGAAAAGTGAAGGTTCCTTTTACATGATCGTCATCATCTCGGTGGTGGTTAGTTTTTTACTGGTGGCTATTTTCCGGCGTAAACGACTGTTTTGACCAGTTTAACAAAAGTCTTAGTCTGTTGGAAGACCCAATTCTTCGTACAAGACTTTCATCCCAACCGTTGCAGGAGCGGCAATGACTCGTACTTGCCAATCCGAAGTGGTCCTGAGAGGACCCGGATCCGGATCCAGATAGAAGATGCGACATCCCGGCGGAGCCAATCCCAACAAACCAGCCGCCGGATAGACTTGTAAGGAGGTTCCGATGACTAATAGCATATCAGCCGTTGGAATCATGGCCATGGCCCGGTTAATTTCTACTACTTCTTCGCCAAACCAGACGATGTGGGGCCTCAACGGATGCCCGGCCCGGCAACGGTCACTTAACCGAAGTGGGCCATCCCAGGGTAAAACATCTTCCGGATTCCCGCAAGAGCGCACTTTGCGAAGTTCGCCATGCAAATGCAGTACCTGCGTACTGCCAGCCCGTTCATGGAGGTCATCCACATTTTGGGTAATAACCTGTACATTGAAATACTGCTCCAATCGTGCGATCAGGTAATGGGCTGCATTCGGCTTTGCTTTCAAAAGGCTGTGGCGCCGCCAATTGTAAAAGTCAAGGACCCTTTGCGGATTGGTCGCCCAGGCTTCCGGGGTTGCTACCTCTTCGATGGCATGGTTGTGCCACAGCCCGCCTGCATCACGAAAGGTAGGAATGCCACTCTCGGCGCTGACCCCGGCACCGCTGAGTACAATGAAATTTTCGCCTAGCAATCCAGTTGGTTAAATGCAGCTCCTAAATGGTAGATGATATCCCTGCCGATCATCGCCTCCTGACTCAGGTCCTCGGCGGCGCGGTCCCCTGCTAATCCATGGATGTATACTCCGAAGAGACATGCGTCGGGGATAGGGTAACCCTGCGCGATGAATGCAGCGATAACTCCGGTTAAGATATCACCGCTGCCGGCGGTAGCCATTCCAGGATTGCCGGTCATGTTGAAATAGACCAGGCCGTCGGGAGTCGCTATAGCTGTATGAGCCCCTTTGAGCAGGATGTAACAGTCCAGGTTTTTAGCCTGATCACGAAGCAACCGGATCGTTTCGAAGTCATCTATGGTGGGGCCGAATAATCGTTCGAATTCTTTGGGGTGGGGGGTAAGTACGGAGCCCGGAGGAATCTCCTTTTGCCATCGGTGTGTGGCGATCAGGTTGAGTGCATCGGCATCCAGGACCAGTGGTTGTCTGACCGACCTCAGCAAATTCAACAAGGCGTTGGCTGTCAGGGCATTCTGTCCGATACCAGGTCCTACAGCCACACAATCAAATGCTTCTGAATTGCGGACTTCGGTGAAAACCGAGCGGTGTGGGTCGATCTGGACCATGGCTTCAGGCAAATGGGTCTGCACAATCACGTAGCCACATTCGGGAACATGCAGCGTAAGTAAGCCGGCACCTGTGCGGAGTGCCGCCTCACCGGCAAGCAATGCCGCTCCCATTTTGCCATAACTTCCGCTGATGAGTAAGATGTGACCAAACGTTCCTTTGTGGTCATATTTATGCCTGGGACGAAAGCGTCCCCGGAGGATGGTGTGGTCAATGGTAAAATAAGACGTCGGAGTTTCCTGAATTGCCTCTTCGGAAAGACCAATCGGGACAACTTCCCAATCGCCAACAGCCTGAGCGTTTTCCGGCAATAAGAAAGCCAGCTTGGGAAGTTGTAAGGTCAAGGTCCGTTCTGCATGGATGACCGGTCCGGTCGTGTGCTGATCGGCGAATAATCCGGATGGCACATCGATGCTGATCCGATGGATATGCGTCAACCGGTTAAGATGATTGACAACCTCGGCGGCCAGACCGGACAAGGGCCGGTTGAGGCCAGATCCAAAGAATGCATCCAGGAATACCGTGCCCGGTTGGAGATCCGGCCATCCGGTCCTTCCCGGCTGAATGGTGAGGGTCTCCAGTAACCGTAAGCTAGCCAATCGCTTCAGATTTGTGGTAAAATCCACACTGGATTGTCCGCCCAAATCAAGTATCCAAACCTTGATCAGGTATCCTTCCTGATACAGTAACCGGGCCATGGCCAATCCATCGCCGCCGTTATTTCCCGGGCCTGCACCAACCACGATGGGCGTGTCGCGGTCGGGAAAGAGATCCAAAATGCGCTGCACGCAGGCTTTCGCGGCCCGTTCCATTAAATCAATGGAGGCAACCGGTTCATTTTCAATGGTAAATAAATCTACCTTTTGTATTTGGATTGGATTTAATATCTTCATGAAGCGATTTGGTGACGCATTCTTGCCCTTGGTTCACTCAATAGACCAATTAACAAAAAATAGTATGATTTTTGGTAATGTATTCCATGGTGATAAATATGTAAATTTTATGCGATATTTGCATAAGCATGCATATATAAATTGCTGAAACTAAAACCGACATGCCTTGAGACGAAATATATACCTTTTATGGGCACTCTTCTTACTGGCGGTTTATAGCGCGAGCGGGCAGGATTTGCATTATTCGCAGTTCTTCAATTCGCAGATGAACATCAATCCCGCCCTTACCGGTATCTTTAATGGTGATGTTCGCTTTACCGGCCATTATCGCAATCAATGGCCTTCCGTCCCCGTCGACTATACGACCGTGTCAGCGGCCGCCGATATGAAGTTTCTCCGTCCGAATTCCAATAATTTTTTTAGTGGAGGGATCTTGCTTAACTATGATCAGGCAGGTGACTCCCAATTGCGTTTTGCCCAGATCGGATTAGGAGGCTCCTATTCCATGGAAGTGGCATCGAACAACTTTATTACCCTTGGTGCCATGCTGGGGATAGCAGACCGTCGCTTTTCATTGACAAATTTGACTTTTGACGCTCAGTATACCGGTGGTGTGTTTGATCCAACCCTGCCGATCCTGGAAGATTTCGACCAGACCGGAGTGACCATTTTTGACGTTTCACTGGGTGGTAATTACCGCTGGCAAAAATCAACGCGAACCAAACTTGATCTGGGTCTTGGGGTGTTCCACCTGAACAAACCACAACATCCGTTTTACAATCAGGATGACATCCGGTTACCAATCCGTCTTGGAGTGCATGCTTTGGCCAGTTTCCAGGTGGGGGAACATTTTGACCTTTTGGCACGGGCTCTCTATCAGAATCAGAAGCCGCATCAGGAAACGGTGCTGGGTTTAGGAGGCCTGATCTACATCAATCAGAAACGAGGAAAGGAATTTGGTCTGGAATTGGCAGCACACTGGAGGATAAACGATGCCATCGTTCCCATGGTATTATTACACTGGAGGGCACTCACCGTTGGTTACAGCCATGACATAAACATTTCACCTTTTGATGTAGCAACAAGTGGCAACGGTGGACCTGAATTGACGCTATCGTATATCATCACCAAGGTGAAACCGCTTAGCAAATACAAAGTGTGTCCAATCTTTTAGCAACAGGATTATGAACATAGCACGATACATACATTATGGCTTAACTTTGGTAGTGTGCATGATCTTCCTGATACCGGAAGGGCAAGCGCAGACCAAGAAAGCCTTCATCCGGAGTGCTGATGAAGCCTATGACCGCAAAGACTTCAATTCCGCACTGGCTTATTACGAGGAGGCTTTGGCGTTCGACAGTACCCAGTTGGACGTAGCTTATATGGCGGCAGAAGCTGCCCGCCAGTTCAATGCCTATTCACGTGCCAAGGTTTGGTATGAGAAGGTGCTCGAACTGGATAAGAACAACCAATACCCGGAAACTCAATTTTATCTCGGAGAAGTAAACCAGAAACTTGGATTATTTGATGATGCCATCAAAGCCTATAACTTTTACATTGCTGAAAACTCACAGCCCAACGATTGGAAGACCGACAAAGCCAACAAAGAGATTATGGCTTCCGAATGGGCCAAACAAGTCATCAATACCGAGCGCAAAGACGTCGAAATAGAGCGCATGGGCGATCAGATCAATTCGCCCTATACCGAATTTGGCGCGACTCCGATGGGTGATACGCTGCTGTTCTCCAGCCTGCGTTTTGAACATGTGGTCAATAAAAATAAACCACCGGTTTTGTTTTCACAAATCATGGGATCTTCGGAAACCGGGCAGGTTCAGCGGGAGGCCACCCTGAGTGATTCAATGCAAATCACTGCGCACACCGCTTTTAACCAAAAGATGGACCGTTTGTATTTTACCATTTGTGAATACGTGAACGCTTCCGATCTGCGGTGCGATTTGTACTACCGGGACAAAGTGGACGGGCAGTGGGGACCTGCTGTAAAACTTCCGGATTACATTAACCAGGACAGCATCACCTCTACCCAACCCAACGTCGGGTACGATTCCAACATGGAGAAAGAGGTGCTTTATTTCGTGTCCGACCGCCCCGGAGGTAAAGGTAAACTGGACATCTGGTCCACCTCCATCAATGAAGACGGTAGTTTCAATGCTCCGGTCAATGTCAGCGCTGTGAACACGGCAGAGGACGACATCACCCCATTCTACCACATTCCCTCCCACACCCTGTATTTCAGTTCTACCGGTCAAAAAGGATTAGGTGGATTTGATGTGTACAAATCGGTGCAGTATAGCCAGGGATGGGGTAAGATCAAACACATGGGCAATGTGATCAACAGCAGCTACAATGACATTTATTTCAGCTTGAACGAGGATGAGAAAAAAGGTTACATCTCCTCCAATCGCCTGGGAGCTCAATACATTGAATCTTCCCAGGAAGCCTGCTGCTATGACATCTACTCCCTGAAATTTATACCGGCAGAGATCAATTTGCTGGCTTCTACCTTTGACCGGATCTCCCGTGAAGCCTTGCCGGGTGCCACGGTTACCTTATTCGATCTGACCGATCCCGAGGCAGACCCGATTATAATCACCAACCTGGATTCCAATTTATTTGTCTTTCCGCTGGAAAGCGGCAAAGAGTACAAGGTATTGGCAGAGAAAGATGGATTTGATCCGGATTCCCTCTTCTTTAATACGCTGGACGTCTACGAAAGCCAGGAAATCAAGAAGAACCTCTTCCTCAAATCCAAAACCATCGATCTCGATCTCCTGACCTTTGACAAGACAACCCTGGAGCCTTTACCGGGCACCACGGTTACCTTGCTTGACCTGACCGACACGTTGCAACCCCCGCAGACCTTCACCAATGAGGATGGCAACGATTACCATTTCCCCCTCCTCCGTGGTAAAAAATACATGGTTCTTGTATCCAAAAAAGGGTATGCGCCTGAATCCGTTGAGATCGATACCCGGGATTACGATGATGTGAATACCATCACCAAGAAAGTGTATCTCGGTTTGGGTGACCTGGAATCCTTCCTTCCGTTGATTGTCTTCTTTGACAATGATTTACCTGATCCTAAATCATGGAGCAGTACGACCGACTCCAGGTATTCCGAGTTGTATCAACCGTATCTGGGTCAGAAGATGTATTACGTCAATCAGTTTACCGATGTACTCAGTGGGGCAGAAGCCACAGCGGCTAAAACCGAATTGGATCGTTTCTTCGAAAACCGGGTTAAGAAAGGAGGTGAAGACCTGACCAAGTTCCTTGAAATCCTGCAATTGAATCTTGAACGTGGCGCCGAATTGGAAATTTCCATTAAAGGATATGCCAGTCCGAGATCTTCGGCTAATTACAACTACCGACTCGGTCAACGAAGGGTACAAAACGTACTCAATGAGATCGAATTGTTTGATAATGGCGTGTTAAAACCCTATATCCAATCTGGACAATTAAAAGTTCAACAGAAAAGCTTCGGCGAAACAGCCGTACCACGCGGGGTCAGTGATAAAATTGATGACCCCCGCAACTCCATCTACAGCGTGCCGGCATCGCAAGAACGGCGGGTTGAAATTGTCCAAATTAAACGTACTAAATAATCTTGGAAGGTATGTATAGCAATAGGATGCCAGTTTGGTTTCAAAATATAAAGAACAGTTGCCTGACCAGAGTCAAGTCACTGGCTCTTATCCTCACGCTGGTTGTGATTGGATGGCAGGACATGCATGCATCCCACCTGGTAGGAGGTGATCTGACTTATGAATATTTGGGTAACGATCATTATAAAGTCGTATTGGTTGTACGCCGGGATTGTAAGTTGGCTTTTCCCGATGCTCTATTTGATGATCCCGCCTCCATCGGTATTTTTGATGCAGACGGAAACCTGGTGACCGATCTGGCCACCGGCGGTCAAATACTCATCCCATTTAACGGCGACGATACCCTGAATCAGATCCTGATTAACCGGTGTACGGTGACCGTTGATGATGTTTGTGTGCATGAGACCCGTTATGAGATGGTTGTCACCCTGCCGTTCCGTCCGGGCGGGTACTTGCTTTCCTATGAACGCTGCTGCCGAAACCGCTCACTCAACAACGTCAATGATCCGCTGAATACCGGGATGTCGTTGTTCGTACGTCTGACCGAAGAAGCAATGCAATTGGGCAACAGCACTCCAAAATTCAACGAATGGCCTCCCATCTACATTTGTGCTAACGAACAAATTAACTTTAACCATAGTGCCACCGATGTCGATGGTGATTCCCTGGTGTACCGGTTATCTACCCCCTGGATAGGAGGCACACGAGCTCAGCCCCGGCCCCAGCCACCGGTAGGACCGCCTTATGATCACATCGTCTGGACTTCATCCGTATACAGTCAAGCCGATATGTTGGGCAATCCGGTCGACCCACTTACCGTCGACCAGACTTCCGGTCAGTTGGTAGGCACACCGGAGATCCTTGGGCAGTTTGTGGTGGGATTGTGCGTTGATGAATACCGGAACGGGGTGTTATTATCTACAGTCCACCGGGATTTCCAATACAATGTACGGGACTGCAACTTGGATATTAGAGCCATCATTACATCACCCGATGCCTACTGCGGGGATTTGACCGCTAACTTTACCAATGCCAGCACCAACGGTGATTTTACCAAATGGTATTTTGATTATGACGGCGATACCACCGCAACTTCGACCGAAGAAAGTCCATCGTATACCTATCCGGATTATGGACAGTACCGGGTGGCTTTGATTGCCGGATTGAATGGGGTGTGTTTTGATACGACTTTTAAGACCATCACCGTCTTCGAGGGCGGACTATCCGCAGCGATCGGTTGGCAACCAGTCGATTGCGCTAATAATGATCTTTCAATTCAACTTCTGGATCAAACGAAAGACGAAGAAGGGACACCGGTGGAATGGCAGTGGACGGTCGAATATCAAGGCAACGAACTTAACTTCACTGACCAGAACCCCACCTTTAATCTTCCGAATGGAACCTTAGTGGACGTTACTCTACGGGTAGTATCCACCAGCGGTTGTGTTTCCACCGCACAACGGTCATTTATTGCTAACTTCTTTGACACGGAATTACTGGCTGATAGCACCAAGGTATGCGTTGGTGATACCTCAACCATCAATCCATTCAAAGGGATCATTCCCGACGGGGTATTCTTTAACTGGGACCCCAGTCCCTTTATTATTGGCGGATTGGATCAGATCATGCCAACTTTTTTCTCCGCCACAGAACAG
Source organism: Saprospiraceae bacterium (assembly GCA_020436785.1). Taxonomy (GTDB): domain Bacteria; phylum Bacteroidota; class Bacteroidia; order Chitinophagales; family Saprospiraceae; genus JAGQXC01. The sequence goes on from JAGQXC010000233.1 coordinate 16,182, forward strand.
AATGTAACCCTTTATTACACGACCAATAATGGAAATGGATGTTTCTATTCCGACTCCATTCTGGTTCAGGTGCTCTTTAAGCCCGATCTGCAGTTTGATTTAATGAATGACTGCGGATCCTTATCGGTAGAGATTAACAATACCAGTTCAGGTACGGAGTCTTTCCTATGGAATTTCGGCGGATCGGATACCACGATCACTGAACGATCATTTACCTATACCTTCCCGGCGGCGGGTTCATACACCATAATATTAAGTACCATGGATGGTTGTATGAATTCTATTTCCAGGCAAATCACCTTGCTGGACGGAGACGAAATCACCAAGACCATAAAAGACTCTATCTATGGGTGTTTTGGGGATATGATAGAGCTCAATCCCGGAGGCGACACCAGCTATCAATACAGCTGGAGCCCTCCCGAGCTGTTTGATGATCCAACTGCCGTAAATCCTTCGATAATATTAGACAGTTCCATTCAAATCACCGTGATGGTGACCTTGCCGGATGAACCGGACTGCATCATAGAAAAGAAAGTCGAATTGATCAATACGGCTTTGGCTGAATTGGCCAAAATCAAGGACACCATTGATGCCTGCCCCAATGTACCAACTCCTTTGAATCCATTCGGTTCTTCCGGTTTTACCTATCAATGGAGTCCGGCAACGGGTTTGGACGACCCGACGGCGGTCAATCCCACGGCTAACTCGCCCGCATCAATATTGTATTCCGTGACGGTTACCGATGTGAATGATGCCAATTGCACCGCCTCCAAAATGGTGTATTTCCGGATTGCGGTAATTGATGCGTTGAATGCCATCGGTGACACTACTGAGACCTGTTTCAACCGGGTAGAGGTGTTGAATCCAAATGGCAATCCAAACCTGATCTATACGTGGAGTCCGCCGGATCTGTTCGATGATCCAAATGCCGTATCGCCAACGATTGCCGTGGATACGCAGACGGTGATTCATGTACATATTCTGGACACGATGGGTTGTGAGGCGGAAAAGGATGTTGTATTGTGGATACCTGTGTTGGATGCTGCAAATCAAATCCCTGACTCCACCAAGTCTTGTTTTGGTGGACCTAAGCCATTAAACCCCAATGGCAGTGCCCGATATATTTATCAATGGAGCCCCGCCGAAGGATTGGATGATCCGAATGCGGTGAATCCGATTGCAACCGTCATGACCGATACCAGATACTACGTTACCATCACCGATACGATCACCGACTGCTCCATCGTTGACTCGACGTTGGTTTGGGTACCTCCGATTTATAGTCTGGCGCTCAGCCCTGCATCCATGGATACGGTGTTATGCGGCGCTGGCAATATTTCATTGACCGCCATCGTGGAAGGGGGTGTTGGAGTAAACCTTTCCTGGACAGATGGCATGAACGACCTTGGATCCATGGCTACCATCATGGTGTCGCCGGAATCCAGTACCACCTACATTGTCAATGCAGCAGACTCCTTCAATTGCCGGTTATCCGATTCCATTGACATCAATGTCTCCAGTCTTGATTTAAGTTATTCCATTGATACCAGCGGAGTAATCTGTTCCGGTGATGATTTGCCTATTGTCGCCACGAACAGTGGGACACAAACCATTACAATTGAGTTGAACGGAACCACTTATACGGTACCTCCGGGTGGACAGGTAACCATAACGGTGACGCCCCAAGGCCCGGAATCCTATATTCTGGTAGCGAGTAATGGAGGTTGTGTACAGTCAGATACCATCAACTTACCCAATGTGTTCATTTTTGAACCACCGGTGGTTGCTACCGCTGATCCCACCACCATCATCCGTGGTGAATCATCACAACTGGAAGTAATCACA
>JAGQXC010000234.1 GCA_020436785.1 Saprospiraceae bacterium
ATCGTAAATAAATGAATTTATGGGAGCTGCATTTCTTGACATGGATACGATGAAATTCCTGGTAAACCACGTTCATTGCCTCAATGAACTGGTGACCAGTGAAAGATATGCCCATCATGACACAGAGTCGCTCAATCTGTTTTTGGATGCCGTATTAGACTTTGCCGAAACATCGCTTTATCCTTATTTCCGTGAAATGGATGCCAACCCGGCACATTGGGACTCAGGAACCATTGCAACCCACGAACAAATCGGAGAGGTGATTCGCAAAGGAGCGGAACTGGGATTATTGGTTGCACCGATCGATGAGCAGGATGGGGGGCTGCAAGTTCCATTTACCATACATACCGCAGCAAACGCCATACTTGAATCGGCGAACAATCATGTGCCAGGATACCTGGGATTAACCTTGGGGGCAGCCGAACTGATCCTGCGTTTTGGCAGCGAAGCTCTCCGGGAAACTTACCTATCCAAAATGCTTGGAGGTGAATGGTGTGGCACCATGTGTCTGACCGAACCCCAGGCTGGAAGCTCACTTTCTGATGTCCAAACAGGTGCTTGGCCTGACCCCGGGGGGTATTATAGAATTAAGGGGCAGAAAATCTTTATTTCCGGTGGTGATCATCAGCATACGGACAACATCGTCCATTTGGTATTGGCTCGCATCTCCGGAGCACCGGCTGGTACCAAGGGCATATCGCTTTTTGTTGTGCCCAAGCGTCGATTGGCTGAAGATGGGGCCATGATTTCCAATGACGTATCCACAGCCGGCGATTTTCAGAAAATGGGCCAGCGGGGTTATTGTACCACGCACCTGATGTTTGGCGAAAACGATGACTGCCGGGGTTGGCTGGTAGGAGCAGCGAATCACGGCCTGTCCTATATGTTTCAGATGATGAACGGCGCTCGGATAGCGGTAGGACGTGGTGCTGCCGCCATTGCCGTTGCTGCCTACCAGGCGTCGCTGGCTTATGCCCGGGAAAGACTGCAAGGCCGCCCGATTGAAAATTCCGGCAAAAAAGATGTCCAAGCGGAACAGGTTCCCATCATCCAGCACCCGGATGTACGTCGCATGCTTTACTTGCAGAAAGTCATCACCGAGGGAAGTATGAGTCTGGTGTTGCAAACCGCTTATTATGTGGACCGCATGAGGATGGCTACCGATCTGGAAGAGCGAAACAAATACCACCTGCTGCTGGAGATTCTGACTCCGGTCTGTAAAACCTATCCGTCTGAAAAAGGTATTGAGGCAGTAAGTAACGGTTTGCAGGTCCTGGGAGGCTATGGATATTGTGACGATTATGTCCTCCAACAATATTACCGGGACATCCGGATCTTTGCAATCTATGAAGGGACGACCGGTATTCAGTCTCTGGATTTATTGGGAAGGAAATTGCCTATGCAGGATGGTAAAGCTTACCAGCTATTGATCAGCGAAATGCAACATACCATCCGGGAAGCCAATAATCTTCAGCCTTTAATCAGCTATTCAGAAGAATTAAATAATCAAATTAAGCGCCTGCACAGTGTATCGATGCATTTATTGGAATATGCCAGGAAAAATGAATATGAACGGTATTTGGCTGACGCCAACTTGTATATGGATTTATTCGGCACGGTAGTTGTCGGCTGGCAGTGGCTTAAAATGGCAATAATTGCCTTTCAAAAGCAGCAAGAAAAGGCGGTCCAATATTCGGACGCTTTTTATCAAAGTAAAATACACGCCTTGTCCTGGTATTATAAATACGAAATGCCACGAACTACAGCCCTGGCCGTCATTTTGACCAATCCACAGGCGTTAACCTTACCTGGCCCGGATAATTTTTAATAATTATTGAGCAATAATAATGATGAATAACAATCCATTCGATCTCACAGGTAAAATTGCTTTGATTACCGGTGCCAGTAAAGGCATCGGAGCGTCCATTGCGAGGGCTTTTGCGCTACAAGGGGCAACGGTCGTAGTGAGCAGCCGTCAATTTGAAAATGTGGCAACGGTCGCTGATGCACTGAAAGCGGAAGGCCTCAATGCGTACGCCATCGCTTGTCATGTGGGAGAACTCCAACAGCTCAACGGCATGGTGGGAGAGGTAACACAATTACTGGGTGGTATCGATATCCTGGTCAATAATGCGGCGACCAATCCCGTTTTCGGCCCTTTAGAGTCGGCCGAAACGGTGCTATTTGATAAGATTATGAATGTCAATGTCAAGGCTCCTTGGATTCTGGCTAATCTATGTCTACCATCCATGAAGGAACGGGGCGGTGGGAGCATTATCAATATCAGTTCCGTGGAAGGTCTCCAGGCCGGTATGGGTCTGGGCCTATACAGTACCAGCAAGGCTGCCCTGATTATGTTGACAAAAAATCAGGCCACCGAGTGGGGGAAGTTTGGCATCCGCAGCAATGCCATTTGTCCCGGGTTGATCAAAACCAAATTTAGTGCAGCATTATGGCAAAATGAGCAATGGACCCGGAGGTTGGTCGAATCCATTCCTTCCGGCCGGATTGGAATGCCGGAAGACATCGAAGGCATTGCGCTCCTGCTTGCCTCCCAAGCCGGCAGTTACCTGACGGGTGGTATTTATGTCGCGGACGGAGGGTACCTCCTCACGCATTAAGTTGGTGTTGCTTGCAGATGTTGCCAGCCGGATAAGATCATTCTTAATTCGCCGAAGGAAAGAGCGTCGGGGGCCATCCGTTTGATCTCCGTCAGGTGGTTTATTTCCGGATGCTCCTTCAAAAGGGAAAAAATGTTGTCAATGATCTTCCGGTCAAGAACCGCATACACCGATATTTCTCCGAACCTGATCAAACGACTCAGGTGCGATTCAATCGTACTGAGTGCAAGACTTCGGATCTTGGCAATTTCTTCCAGAGATTTTCCCGACCTGAACAGAGTCAGGGTATCTTCATAGGTTGCTCCTTTTTTGGACGAGGGTTTTGCCGCTTTACTCTGGATGGTTTGCAGGTGTTCACGAACGAATTTATTATCTCCGGGATGTAATGGTTCACCTAAAAAATCAATTTGATAAAGCCTTTCCAGGTAAATCCACAGCAATTGTAAAATTTCACGGGTATCCTTAAGGTATTTTTTAACCCTGGTTTTGTAAGCCATTTCGTCAAGGTGGCTATTTACCGGAAGAATTAATTTTTGATAAATAAATTCAGTAAAATAATCGACCGCTTTTCCACAGCGCTCTTTTAATTTTTCCACATCGGGATGACGGGTATATTTTTCCAAAAGAAAAAATAATTCCGACTGAAAGTTTTGACCTGTTCGTTGCATCTCGCGGATAGCTGTTAATAATTGATTTCCCAGTTTTATGGCTGACTCCTGTTCAGGGATGGATCGTTCTGACAGATCTTCATTCCATTCGTTAACAGCGGCAAAAAGTGATGAAAAATCAAACAATTCCCGCAAGGTATCGGCGGCATACTGCATTCTGGCCTGTTCCAAACGTTGTTGCAAAGCATGCTCTGCCGGGGCCTGGTCGTGAAAATCAATGATCTGATCATTAACCAGTACATTACCTCCATGCAATCTGGACTTTAACACCAAGCCATCCAGCGACGTGCACCGGCTTAGAGCCACATATGCCTGTCCGGTTGCAAAAGCATCTCCCAGGTCCACAATAACCCGGTCAAAAGTGAGGCCCTGACTTTTATGCACAGTTATCGCCCAGGCCAACCGAAGGGGATATTGGGAGAAACTGCCCAGGACTTTCTCCCGTATCTCGTGGTTATCCGGATCCAGTTCATAGTTTTTATGGTGCCAGGTCACTTTCTCTACCTGCAGGGATTGATGGCTATCCGGAAATGTAACCTCCAGGATGTCGTGTTCTGCACGGGTTACTTCAGCCAGTTTGCCGTTGTAGTACCGTCCTTCGGCATCGTTGCGGATAAACATGACCTGTGCACCTTCTTTCAGTTGCAGTTCCTGATCCGCCGGATAGGCATTTTCAGAAAACTGATCAACCACGTCGGCAGAATAAGTACGAACCGGTGATTTTAACTTTCTCATTTCTTCCTGATTGATGCGGTCGGCTTTGTGATTATGGGTGGTCAAGGTGACAAATTTGTCTTTACCGGGTGTAAATCCCGGTCGAAACTGCTGATTGAGTCGGTCGAAATCCCCGGGTAGAGATCGACCGTACCGCATGCGGTTCAGGATGTCGATAAACGTCTGTTCATTTTGACGGTAGATCTTGGTTAATTCTAGGGTGACCGGTTGGGTAGCATCCCAGGATTTTGCGGCAAAGAAATAAGGGCTTTCGTAATGGATGCGTAAGACATCCCAAATGCCATGGGGAACCACGGGCGCCAATTGAAAGAGATCCCCAATGACCAACAGCTGAACGCCCCCAAAAGGCAATTCCTTGTCGCGTGTTTTGCGTAGTGCAAAGTCTATGGCATCCAACAGGTCGCAGCGAACCATGGATATCTCATCGATGACCAGTAACTGGAGCTCCCGTAATAATTGCTTCTTGTCCCGGCTGTAACGCAGGTGGCGTAACAGGCCGGTACGGTTGGTGGCAAGATTGAAATCAACGTATTGAGCATCGGGAGTAAACGCCGTAAGGGGGAACTGAAAAAGCGAGTGGATGGTGATTCCTCCGGCATTGATGGCCGCTACTCCGGTGGGAGCTACGATCATATACTTTTTTGTCGTTTTCTGCAGGACCTGCTTTAGGAAGGTGGTTTTACCGGTACCTGCCCGTCCGGTCAGAAATAAGTTCTGGCGGGTATGCAGCACGAAGGATTCGGCCAGGTGTAAACGCGGGTTGTCCATGATTGGAGGTTAGGTTGGGAAAAACAATTAAGATATAAAAAAGATTGTTGTATGGATTAAAAAAGGCACCGCTGCATGCATCGATTTGCGACATCCGGGGAATCAATCCACGACTTTTCTTCTACCTTTAATGAATGCAAACACCGAAGTTGTCATTGATCTTGCTTTCTTATCAATCAGAACAGCAACTTCCCAAGGTTGTGCCGGAGATTCTTGATCGCATGGCACATGAACAGATTCCATTGGAGTTATTGATTATGGATGACGGATCGACGGACGGTTCTTTTCTTGCTGCAAAATCACTGGAGCGTCAATTTCCCGAGGTGTTTGCTCATCGACTCAGCCGCAATTATGGCAGTACGGCCAATGCTTTTGCGGGGTTGTCTTTAGTGACCGGTGAATGTGCGGCATTGGTGTCGGATGATCTCCAGACCCCGCTCGATGTGCTGGTAAGTATGTACCGGCGCTGGCAGGAAGGGGCCAGGATCATTGTTCCGTACCGGGTCACCCGACAGGATGGTTGGCGTACGGATGTGCCGGCCAATTGGTACTACCGGATCATGAATGCTTTTTCGGAAGCCAAGTTGCCCCGGATCGGTACCGACGGGTGGCTAATCGACCGGGAAGTCATCGATATCGTCAATACCCGGATCTCCCCGCGCAACACCAAACTCTCCCTGGAACTCTTTCTGCTGGGTTACGACCCGGTACTGATTCCTTTTGAACGACCTGCTGTGGATTCGGTGTCCCGGTGGACCTGGCGGAAGAAGTTCAAGTTGGCGATGGACACCTTCTTTTCCGTGTCGACGTTTCCCATCAAAGTCATGTCCGGACTGGGGCTGATCACTTTTATGTTTTGTCTGGCGTTAACCCTGGTGTTGGCGGCGACCAAATTGTTTTTTGACAATTCGCTTTTTGGATTTCCGATCCCTGGCTGGACGACCATCATGGTTTTGCTCACGATGTTTAATGGGATCATTCTTTTTTCCATTGGCATCGTCGCCGAATACATCTGGCGCATCTACGAGGAGGTTAAAGGGCGACCGGGATTCATCATCCGCCAGGACGATCAAACAAAATGATGAAGGTTAAGTGTGGAATGTGAGATCAGTGGCTGATCAGGTAGGATTTTCATTCATCAATCGGGAATTAGTTTTTCAGCGATCCTGGTCACCTTTTTCTGGATGTCAATGAGGCGGCTTTCAACGGCCTGGTCGACCATTTGCTTGTGATCGGAAAAGCTGAGGTGCGCGTAATACTGCCATAGTTCGTCGATCTCAGCAAAATCGATGGTATACGGGGCATACACTTCATTGTCGGAGGTGAGGGTGAGTTGTTGCTGTTCTTTTTGCACCCGTACCCGTTTATAGACGACGCCATCCTGTTTGCTTACCACGACGTAGGTGCGGCCGTCTTTGACCTCACGGAGTGACTCGGTATAGGCACAGATCACAATGCTGCCGGCTTCCATGGGCAGCATGGAGTCCCCGCGGATCTCAAAGGCGCGGTAGGTTCCCTGGGGGATGGACGGAAAGTACAGCTTGGGCAGTTCCTTGATGTATTCGGGATCCTGAAAGCTTTCCAGGTAACCGGCTTCGGCTTTGGTATCCACCAGTTCGATGTTTTCCCGGTTGTCGGCATCAACGCTGATGGCCAGCACCCGCAGGTCTTTATTGCGTAGGATCTCGAGGTCCCGGTGGCTGAGGTTGCTGCGGACCAGGTCATCCACCTTGATGTTGAAATGGTCGGCAATGCGGACCAGCATTTCGATGTTGGGCTCGGTCTTGCCCCGTTCGTAATCGCCCAGGGTGGTGCGGGGGATATCCAGCACATCGGAAAAAGCCTGCTGGGAGAGATGATGTTTGCGGCGGAGGTATTTGAGATTCTCGGCGATCATGGTGTTGGATTTAGGTTGTTACACAGAGAGCCACGGAGGCGACACAGAGGGTCACGGAGAGGATAGAGTTTAAATATTGTTATTTCAGTGTTCATATATTTAATGGATTTGGGTTGTTACGCAGAGAGCCCAAGGAGTATTTGATTAATTGATAACAAAGCGCTTAATTCCGTTTTTTAAAGCGGAAACATAAAAATTCATTAATAATCCAAGAGGAAATCCACCTAGTCTCATATAAGTCAGGATTTGGGCTTGATGTACTTCGGTAAATGCTTCCGCGGTTTTCAGTTCAATCACAACGGTATTCTCAACCAATAAATCAAGGCGATATCCCTGATTTAACCGGATGTCATCATAGATTACGGGCATTGGTTTTTCTTCTTCCACAGCTAATCCATTTTTACGTAATTCATACGAAAGGCATTGCCGGTAGACGGATTCCAGCATTCCGGGACCCAATGCTTTATGTACCCGGATGCCACAACCTATTATGGTTTCCGTTAGTTGGTTTTGTTCCATGTCATTTGTTCAGAGATGATTTTACGATAAGTAAGTCTATTCTTTTCAAAGAAGATTTCAACTAAAATTTCTCTCTATGGCTCTCCGCGTCTGCTCTGTGCACCTCTGTGTAATAACCCTTATCAACATCATTGACAAAGATAAAAACTTATTCGATATTAGCCGGATTATTCGCCGATATAATGTCGAATAATCCGACATTATGTTTGAACGAGCCGTATTACATCTGGATCTGGACGCCTTTTTCGTGTCGGTGGAATGTTTGAAGAACAGTGACCTGGCGGGCAAGCCGCTCCTCATCGGCGGCATGAGCAGTCGCGGGGTGGTGGCTTCCTGCAGCTACGAGGCGCGGCGTTTTGGTGTTCATTCGGCGATGCCGATGAAGATGGCCCTCCGGCTTTGTCCCCAGGCAGTGGTGCTGCGTGGCGATATGGACAGTTACAGTCATTATTCGCACCTGATCACCGAGATCATCGCCGACGAAGCCCCGGTCTTCGAGAAGGCGTCCATCGATGAGTTTTACCTGGATCTCACCGGCATGGATAAATATTTTGGCTGCTACAAGTGGTCCGGAGAATTGCGCCAGAAGATCATGCACGAGTCCGGCTTGCCCATCTCCTTCGGCCTCTCGGTCAACAAGCTGGTATCCAAGGTAGGGACCGGCGAGGCCAAGCCCAACGGCACCAAGGAGATCCCTGCCGGTACCGAGAAAGGCTTTCTGGCACCCCTCTCCACCGCCAAGATCCCCGGTCTGGGTAAGGAAACGTACAAAAAGCTCAGTTTCATGGGGGTGCGCACCATCCGTGTGCTCAGCGAGATTCCCATTCGCCTGCTGGAGCGTGAATTCGGCAAACCCGGCCGCGTCCTCTGGGAAAATGCCAACGCCATCGATCGCCGGCCGGTCGAGCCCTATACTGAACAGAAATCCATGTCCAAGGAGCGGACCTTCGCCGAGGACAGCCTTGACCTCCAGATGATCCGTCGCATGCTGCTGCACATGGTCGACGAACTGGCCTTTGACCTGCGCGAGTCGCTGAAACTGACTTCGGTTGTCACGGTCAAGATCCGTTATGCCGACTTCAATACTTATACCAAACAAAAACGCATCCCTTATACGGCCAACAACCGCGTGCTGGTGCGCTACGTCACCGAGCTCTTCGACAGCCTCTACGAACGACGGCAACTCATCCGCCTAGTGGGAGTGAAATTCGGCGGTCTGGTGCACGGCAATTTCCAGCTCAACCTCTTTGACGACAGCATTGAGGAGATCCGTCTGCTCCAGCAGCTGGATCACATCCGCCGCCGCTGGGGTAAGGACAGCGTGGTCCGGGCAGCCTGCTTAGGGTAATGTTGAGTTTTGAGTGGTGAATGTTTGAATGTAATTCCGAAAACCAGGTTTAGCTTGGGACATTTACAATTTCTTCCTTTCATGATCGAGCAGCCACTGTTTACGCCACAGCCCACCTCCGTAACCGGTGAGTTTGCCGTCCTTGCCGATGACGCGGTGACAGGGGACAATAATGGCCAAACGGTTATCGCCATTGGCTTTGGCAACCGCGCGTACGGCTTCCGGTTGACCCAGGACCTGGGCCTGCTCCTGGTAGGAACGTACGGTTCCATAGGGTATGGTCTGCAAAGCCTGCCACACCTGCTGCTGGAAAACCGTGCCGGGCAAAGCCAGAGGCACTGCAAAGGACTGCCGTTTGCCGGCAAAATAATCGGAAAGTTCGTCAGCCAGCTGCTTTAGCAAGGGATGGTCACCCGGAAGAGCCGTGGCATTGAGCAGTTTTTGAATACGTTGGATCTGGGTCGGTAGCATACGGCGGTCTACAAACTCAAGCAGACAAACACCTTCGTCAGTCACTCCCGCCAGCATGGGCCCCAACGGAGTGAGGATGCGGTTGTAGGTGATGACCTGTTGATTCCTGGTCTTGCTCGGTGCTACGCCGAAAGCTTTCTTGAAGACTTCCTGAAAATGGCCGAGTGATTCAAAACCATTTTCAAAGGCAGATTGGGTGACAGCATCACCGTAACGGATGCTGCCGAACGCTTTATTGATGCGCATCAGCCGCTGATAAGTATGGAAAGTCATCTGGTAGTGTTTTAAAAACCACCGACGCACCGTAGCCGGGTCTAATCCCCTGGCCCGCAAATCCCCATCGCGCAGTTTGAGCATGGGGTCGGTATTGAGCTCAGTGATCAGGTGATCGTAAGCCTCGGGTACCGTACCGGCAGGTTGCAAGGGTTGGCAGACCTTGCAGGGACGGTAACCATTTTGCAGAGCCTCCTGGATGGTCCGGTAGAAGTTTACATTTTCGCGTTTGGGTTTGCGGGCTGTGCACGTGGGCCGGCAAAATATACCAGTCGTGCGGACACCCACAAAAAAAACGCCTTCATAGCCGGGATCTTTACGCACCAGGGCTTCATAAAATTCTTCGTGTTGTGCGGAAGATTGCATCGTCATTTAAATTTTGTCCAAAGGTAAGCGGGTGTGCACGATGGCGGCAACCTGAAAATGGACAAGTAATTTTTTAGTGATCCCGCATTAATTCTTATCCCAGAAGCGTACGGCAACCTGCAGAGGGCGCAGCGAAGCCATTTTTTTGTAGTGGTGGGCATCCATTCGCTGATCGAGGTCCTGCAGGGTCTTGACGGCTTCCAGGATAAACGGCCCTTTATTCAGCATGGCACATTCGGCGCGGACCGCCATGGCGGCATCGGTGATTTCTGCTCGGGTTGCCTGCCCGGTCTTGGCCAGGTTTTCCAATACCTGGGTCGCCCAGATGTAAGGGATATGAGCAGCTTCACAAAGCCAGGCAATCTGCTCCTGCACTTCGGCGATGCGCTCCCAGCCCATTTCGATGGCCAGATCACCCCGGGCGATCATGACCCCGACCTTGGGGTTTTGCATGGCTTGCAGCAACAATTCCGGCAGGTGCCGAAAACTCTTTTTGGTCTCTATCTTCAGGATGATCCCCAAATCGATACGATCCAGGGATGCCAACTTTTCCTGTAAAAAGCGGACATCTTCCGCCGACTGAACAAAGGAATAACCGACCATATGTGCATGACGTGCAATGAACGGAAGGATCTTCTGATCTTTCTGGGTCAGTGATGGCAGGTTGAGGGTGGTATCGGGCAAATTAATGCCTTTATTGGCACGGAGCACTCCACCCAGCAAGGGTGCATGATGGATGCGAACCAGTGCTTTCTCTTCATCCACGGCTTCAATGAGTCCCCCGATTTTACCGTCGTCAAACCAAATGGACTCTCCGGGCTTGAGGAAGTTAAATATTTCCGGCAGGGTCGTGCTGATCTGAGCGGGCCGGTCTTTTTTAGCCGATGTTCCTTTCACGGGTTCACGGTAGAGGTAAAGCACTTCACCCTGGGACAGGGATATGCCCGCTTTCTTATTCTTTTTGCCTTTTTTGGTCGGTCCGGTCCTTAATTTTGGGCCGGGTAAGTCCATATAGATGAGGCAATGGGTATTCAGCGTACGTTCGGCTTTATGGACATTCCAGATCATTTTGGCCCAATGCTCTTCATCGTCATGACTGCAGTTGATGCGCACGATTTCCACTCCCTGGGCAAGCAGGGCCTCCACCAAATCGTAATCCGTACTCGCGTCACTGGGTAAAGTGACCATGATCCGGGTATGGTCCTTCCATTTTTCCGGTCCAAACAACTGATTGGTATGTTTATTCAACCGGCGCCGGCTGCGGGGGAATCCGGAATAAAAGGAAAGCCCCATGGCTTCCAATTCATTTTTCGGAGTCCCTGCCAACAAATGCAAATGATAAAGGGCGTTACTGAGGTTGGCCAGCGCATACCTTTCCGAATGCCCCAGGGATGAAATACCCAGGGTGGACAATTTTTCCTGGACCGGCCGTAAATCCGTAGTCCTCAGCGTCAGGTAATGCAAGAGGTTGCGAGCACTTTCCCGATAAGACGTATGAACATGGTCCAGGATTTCCTGGTGTGCTTTTTCTTTTGATAGCATTTCCTCCCGCACCTTGGTCAGAAACTGGATCAACTGTTGTACAGAACTCACCTTCTTCATAGGCTTGGCCGGTTATGCAGAATGAGCAGCGAGGACTTTTTTGGCTTTGCTTTTTTCGGAAGCTTCCACGATGACGATGGCCTCTCCGATCGGCAGGGCGCTGTCGTGCTTGTTAATCAATACGGCGTGAATGCCATTTTCCTCCAACTTTTGTTTGATGAGTTCCGCCTGGTATACTTCGCTCGACCGGAACACCGATATCCAATTTTCTTCCATGATTATAGTACAATTTTTATCCTTAAGTTGTTCGGTAAGATAGTCGGTTTTATTGATAACCGGAAAGTCCGGACCGGCCACACTCCGGTACATTATCCATCTGAGCGAATGTTATCGTTTGGAATGCATGGTTACTACCCGGTGATTTGGTACTTTAGGCCGCTCTAAATACCATTCATTGCGAAAGATCATCGACCCGGTCGCAGAAAGGCAGCATCTTCAGTTACATCGTTTTTCAGCAAAACGTAAAATCAACCCGCTCTGGCGGCTAGGGTGGGGCATCCTGCTAACCGGAGTATTTCTGCTGGGTTTTTTTTGGACCGTCTGGGGTTTCATCCTATTTATTGCCGGCCTGTTCAATTACCTCTTTTTATTGAGCTACCGGCTGAGCAACCTGGAAAAAATTGCCCAACCCAATCGCCCACAAAGGACAAAATCGCCATTTTTATCGTGTTCCATCCTGGTCCCCCTGAAGCACGAAGGCGATGTAATCGAAGGATGCTTGCGTGCCATCCAAGAACTTGATTATCCCAACTCGCTGAAGGAGCTTGTGGTTATCGTTGAGGAAAACGATACGTACACCCTCGACCACTTGAATAAATTCCCTTTGCCCGGCTATGGGCGCGTGGTACACATTCCTCCGGGTTATCCCGCCACCAAAGGAAGATCACTGCTCTATGGACTGCAGGAGGCAACCGGTGATCTCATTACGGTGTTTGATGCAGAGAGCAGACCCCAACCGGACCAACTAAAAAAAGCCACCGCTTATTTTTCCCATGCCGAAGACCGGATCTGTGTCCAGTCAAAAGTGGTGATCACCAATAAAAATGACAATTGGATCACCCAAAACTTTGCGGCAGAATATTTTGAATGGTTTTATAATTTCCTCCAACATCAATCCAACCATCACCGGCCTTTTGGATTAGGCGGGAATTCATTTTATGTATCCCGTAAGGTGCTGGTGCGTAGTGGGGCGTGGGATCCGTTTAACGTTACCGAAGATGCAGACCTCAGCGTGCGGTTGGTTCGCCAGGGTGTCAAATTTGTGATGGCTGACAGTGCGACCCATGAGGTTTGTCCCAATCGGGTGAAAGCCTGGCTGAAGCAACGATCCCGTTGGAATAAAGGCCTGATGATCACTCAGATGGTCCATCTGGGCCCTTCCCTTTTTAAGTCGGGATTTGGATTCATGGACTGGATTACTTTTTGGACCCGAAGTCTCTCGGGCTCATTCCTGCCTTTTTTTAATGTATTTATTTTGTTTTATCTCCTGATCGGTCATTTACCACCGCGATTTACCTGGAGGGCCAGTCTGGCATTATGGTCTCTTTTTGCGATCAGCATTGTGGTGATGACGTTGGTCAATGTGGTCAGTTTCAAGCGCATTCGCATCAGGTATAGCGTCTGGGGAGTGCTTCCCGGAATGCTCGGATACATGGCTCTGCATATTCTGGCGGGCTTCAATGCGGTTATCCAATACCTGCTTTTCCCATTAAAATGGAATAAAACGGCACATTGATGTTCATTTATGTAATGTATTATCTTATAAATATAGGGTATTTTGATATTTTTGGTTTTTACAACTGAAAACCAGCTTACATGCTCCCTAAGTACTTCCTTGGTACAGCCGTGCTCTTTGGTCTGAGTTTCCTGGCTGCCGTTTATTTTTTTGCACCAGGAACCGCCCAATGGACAGGCGCCGTCGATACCGATTGGAACAACCCGGCCAACTGGGTAGCCTCCAGCGGGACGCCATCACTGCCTCCATCCGGCGGCTCCATCGGTGACTTTGTTGTCATCCCGGATGTGTCCGGTACGACCAATCGATTTCCGCAAGTCAACAATGCCGTGGTCGCCTCGGCACGTTCACTGACCGTCCAATCCGGTGCGAAGGTCACGGTCAACCTGGGCGGGTCTCTGAATGTAATTGGCAGCGATTACGACGGGGTAACCAATTATGGAATGATCACCAACAACGGACTCATGTACATCGACTCCGCCTATAACGATGGTTTGGTGAATCTGACGGGAAGCACATTCACCAATGGAGGCACCTTTACGGTGATTAACGGACTAGGTAACCGGGTCGAAAACTACAGCAACCTAACCAATACCGGCACCTTTAATGTTTTTATGGGTGTGGATACCAACCTGATCAATCATTCGGGGGCGATGATTCACAATGATGGTGGTACATTCACTGTTTCCGGTGGATTGAGTGCCCGGGTAGCCAACCGCGGAACGATCGAAAGTCAGGCTACATTAAACATCGATGGGGCGACCATGGGAGTTTGTCTGCTCAATTTTTCCGGCGGGCGGATCGATATACAGGGTGGGACCTGCTCCATTGGAAGTGGAACGGATGCCCGTGTGATGAATTACGGAAGCATTGAGAATCATGGTACATTTTCTATCAATGGCGCCTTGAATGGGATGGGTCTGATCAACTATGCAACCGGTAATGTGATGACGGACGGCGATTTTTATGTTTCCGGTGGTAACGATCAACGAGTAGCCAATTATGGCACCTTTCACAATAATGGAGCCTTAACGGTCTCGGGTGCCTCGAGTGGAATAGGATGGGGAAATTATGCCGGTTCTCTGATGGAAAACGGAGTGATGTCTTCGGTGAATATAAGCGGAGGCAACAATAGCCAAATTGACAACTACAGTCAAATTACTACTTCCAACAGCTTCTCTTTGTCTGGAGCAGGAACGCCCAATCCGACCATGTACAATCACGCTGCAGGCACTTTTGATGTGCTTGGCGGGACGGTTGCAATCAATTACGGAAATGCCACCCATCTGGTCAATGAAGGGATCGTTAATAATCATGGCACATCGATGAATTTGAATTATTGTGCCGCATCCGGGTTGATTAACCAGCCGAATGCCGTGTTTAATCATTTTGCGGGCACGTTGGAAGCCCGTTCTATGATGCAGGACCGGGTGATCAATCATGGAATACTCAACCTCTATTCCGATGCCTATTTTACGAGTGGACTGGGCATGAACCTGGTTAATTCCAATACCGGAACGGTTCGGCAGAAAGGTGGAATCCTGGGACTGGAGAATTTTTTCGGGAATTGCTTTCAGAACGACGGTTCTTTTTACGGTAGTCCCGGTACACAAATGTACCTCCGTTACGGTAGCGGTGACGGACTTAACAATAACGGAATATTTGTCGATAGTGCCGCCTGTCAGATCACCATGGAGGCTTTAGGTAATACCGCCATTAACAATGCCGGATACCTGCAGGTGGATTGTGATTTTATCTATGGTGGATTTGCTTCCTATGTTCTGAATAATTCCGATACGGCCATCATCGGCCCGATGGCATCTTTTACACCAAGCCCAAGCTATAACATCAGCCGCGCCATTAACAATTCCGGCTATTTCGAAAATGGTGGCGATTGGATCCTTCCTCCGAATGGATACACCATCGTGGACAATTCGGGCCATGCCTGGTTTACCTCCTCCTCATCATTTACCGGATCTCATTTAGCCTACATTTATCCGATTTTGAATAACAACGGTTTATTTGAGAACGATGGACAATTTATTTTCCGTCAGTTTGATGCTCCGTTGGTGAATAATTCCAGTCTTTTTATCAACCGGGGTCGCCTTAATTCCAGCTTTTTTGCCAATACCTACCAGGGAATGGTCAACAGTGATACGTTGATCAACCAGGGGACATTGGATTTGGATACCATCAATACCAATGGTCTGTTCAATCAGGGCGTCTTTATCAATGATACTACCGGTCGTTACGTTGCCGATTACATTGGCCAAAATGGCATCCAGAATGAGATCGGTGGGGTCATTAAAAATCATGGAGAAATTACCATTGGCGGCACATTGGGCGTTGGAAATTTTGCCATTAACAATCATGGTGATGTAGACAATTGCAACCTGATGGATCTCGGTGGACAGGGGTTGTTGGTTGGTGGAGGTATCCTAACCGGTTCCTCATTTAACAACCGGTCTT
The DNA here is from genome assembly GCA_020436785.1 of Saprospiraceae bacterium. GTDB lineage: Bacteria > Bacteroidota > Bacteroidia > Chitinophagales > Saprospiraceae > JAGQXC01. The sequence continues at coordinate 15,473 of JAGQXC010000234.1, forward strand.
TTGGTCAGATTCTGATCAATAACGCGGACTCCGGCATCATCAGCAATACCGACTTCCTTAATGAGCAATGTGCGGTCATCCAGTCATTAGGTATCATCCGCGATAACGGTAATTTCATCAATCAGGGTTTCATTCTGAAAAATTTGGATACCAATAGTGTAGCCAGTAATGTTTCCGTTAACGATGGACTGATCGTCAATGATGATCCCGATCCATTTAATGTCGGATCGGGAAATGGCTTCCTGACCAATGGATCTTATACGCCGCCGACCGGCTCCCTGTATAATATCCGCACCAACGGTGAAGAATACAGCGTCGTTTGCCAGGACCGGATCAATGTTTCCCTGGGCAGCAATTGTCAGGTGGAGATTACTCCGGGGATGCTGCTGACCGGAAATCCGATTTGCCCGGACTATTTCCAGGTAAGTCTTACCTATCCTGCCGGTACCACCAAATACAACCCGGCCAATATGGTCGATGCTTCCCACCGGGGATTGGAGTTAACGTATAATGTGATTGATCCATCCACCAATAACCGGTGTTGGGGAACGATTGTCGTCGAAGACAAATTTCCACCGCAAATTCTTTGCACCAACGATACCATCAGTTGCTTCTTTATGGGTCAACGGGAAGATTTGGTCCAGGTTACGGAAAACTGTGACCTCTATCCAACCAGAACCGAAGTGCTGGAGAAGCAATGGACGGATCTGGGATGTGATGACCGGACCCTGGTCGGATACCTGGCACGGAAAGTTCGCGCCACCGATGTCTGGGGACATTTCAGCGAATGCCGGGATACCTTGTTTGTACTCAAGGAAACGATCGATAGCCTCGTTTGCGGTCTGGATACCGCCATTGAATGCAACCTGGTCGAACAGCTACCCAATGGTACCTGGGTCGATGTGTTGTGGAATACCGGGAAGGATGGCTCCACTTATGTGGATGATCAGGGTTATGCCCATCCCTGGCCAACCGATGATTCCGGATTGTTCCCGGCGCCCTATCTAAAGCAAGTGGATCCGGATGAACCAAATGCATATCTGATTCCAATCCGTACCGATGCCGGACCGGACTTTTCCAATAGTGGCAAATGCCAGATCGTCTTCGATTATGAGGACCACGTCATACCTACGTGTGGCAAAGCATATAAGATCCGGAGAACCTGGCATGTGTATGACTGGTGCGGAAAGAGCGATACGACCTGTGTCCAGTGGTTTATTGTCGAAGATCATCAACCACCGCGGGTAATGAGTACCATGCTGGAAGATGCCCGCATTTATTATCCGGAGATCATCAACATTGATAAGTTAAATCTAAGTCCTTATGTATTCCCAGCATCAAAGAACATTTATGTTTCCGTAGACCCGCACGATTGTAAAGCAGGGGTTCAGCTACCGGATGTTCGCGAATTTGTTGAACGCAGTGTCGGACAATATACCTTCTATGAATGTGATGATGAACTGGAATTGTACTACGAAGTGAGTTACAACGACCCCACTCATCCCGGGAAACTAATCAATCTGCAAGGTAACTACGATCAGGATGGTGGTCATCTGTATCTTCCTGAAGGATGGTATACGATTTTATGGACCATCCGTGATCGCTGCTGGAATGAGTTCCGGATTTGGCAGATTGTCTATGTGATTGATGGCACCCCTCCGACACCGGTCTGTGACGAGATCACCCAGGTGAGCCTGGATCCGGAGAAATGTTGGGCGCGTATTTATGCCAAAGATCTGGACGATGGCAGCCATGATAATTGTTGCCAGCAACTGCATTTTGCAGTGGCTAATATGGATTCGATCAATTATTGGAGGGATTATTGGCATTCCCAATTTGAAAATTGCCTGGATCCCTACGATTTTCATCATTATTACCAGGACATCGAGGCGGCCATCGAAGAATGGATCAATATTTTCGTATTTGACGATTACATTGATGTGACGGAATGTGGGTCGGAACAATTGGTCCTGCGCGTGTATGAGGCCTGCGATTTGCCCGAATACGATCCTCACACCTTCTACGGAGGAGAACACGAATGGTATTGGTGGAATTTATCCGAACAATTTTATGCATGGTACATTTATCGACTGAATGATTACATCCATTATGGGGACCCAAGACCCGGACTGTTGTGCGAAATCGTCGAAAGACCGGAATTGATCAGTCGATTGAAGTCCATGATTTCCGACCCCCCAGCTAAATTGGATGCAACTCCGGGGATGAGCTCCATACTTTCGATACGGTGGGATGTTCCGATATCCAGCAATATCTTTTGCGGAGACGATTTCCATGATCATGAGACGTATCCAAGTCCGATATGTGGTTTATTCTACCAGAATCAGGACGTATATAACGAGTGGTACAGCCGGGTGGTTAAGCCCTATTCCACCGAGTTTACTACTTCTGCCAATTTGGCTTTTTATAAGCGGTGGGCGTTCCCACATTTGTACAACGACTGCATGATCGAAGTGCTGAAGGACGACAAAGTGCCACCGGTGGTGCAAGCTCCGGAAGACATCACCGTCTACTGCGACGGCGTGCCCTACTGGTGGGAGTTGACCAAGCCCTATGCCGGCGGTACCAAAACCGCTACGGTGACCGGCCATGGCGCGCAATACACCCATGATGTGTGCTGGAATGAAGATTATCTAACCAGTTATTGCAGCGATCCTTATGTCAGTGTGATCGAAGCGCCTTCGGGCACGGCAGCGCTG
>JAGQXC010000235.1 GCA_020436785.1 Saprospiraceae bacterium
AGCTGGTGGCGATGTACGGTTTGTTTTTAATGTAGGTCTCATAGACCCGCATGATGTCTTCTTTCGTAACCCCCAGAATTTTTTGGATCTCCTTTTCCAATAATCCGGGATCTCCCCGGAAGGTATTAAACTGGGCCAATTGGAAAGATTTGGAAAGGACACTCGATATCCCATCGTAAAAACTGATTTCCTGGGCATTTTTTATCCGTTCCATATCGCGGTCATCGATACCATTTTGTTCAAATTTTGCAAAAGCAGTCATGATGGCCTGATGAACACTGTCCAGACTGGTATTCTCGTTAGCCCGGATGCGGATCATGAATTTTCCAGCAATCTCCCCGGTGTTGTTGAAAGCGATGACCCGCGGAGCCAATTTTTTATCCTCAACAACTTCTTTGTAGAGCGGCGCCCGTTTTCCGTCAGAAAGGATGGCTCCCAGGTAATCCAGGGCATAGGAGTCCGGATGTCCATCTTCCACCGAGGGAAATACCATCGTCAACTCAGGTAAATTGGCAAAGTTATCTTCGTGTACCAACCGGATGGTCTCGGTGATCTGTCCGGATTTGGGTTGAATCGGTGGTACATCCGGCTTGGCACTGATTTCTCCAAAATACTTTTCGATCAGCGGTTTGACCTCTTCAAAGCTAATGTCTCCCGCAAGCACCAAAGTGGCATTATTGGGTCCATAGTACGTGTTGTAAAATGTTTTTACATCATCGATGGTAGCAGCTTCAAGATCCTCCAGGCTACCGATGACCTGCCAGTTGTAAGGATGTCCTTCGGGATACAAAGCTTTATCAATGACGTAGCTGGTATGTCCATACGGTTGGTTGTCGACCCGCTGGCGTTTTTCATTTTTGACCACTTGCTTTTCATTTTCCAGGACCGGTACGGTGACCGTATTGATCATATAGCCCATGCGGTCACTTTCCATCCACAACACCTTTTCCAAGGCATCCTTGGGAACAACTTCATAATAGATGGTCCCGTCCTGCCAGGTTCCTCCATTCAACGTACCGCCCAGTTCTTCAATTTTCTTGAAGAAATTGCCTTTGCCGACATTTTCAGAATTTTGGAACAACATGTGTTCAAAAAAATGGGCAAACCCGGTCCGGCCGGGAACCTCGCGGTTGGATCCAACATGGAATAAAATGGCCATGGAAACGATCGGATCGGAATGATCTTCATGTAGGACGACCTGCAAGCCATTTTCCAATGTGTATTTTTCAAAATCGATTTTAAACTCAGTCGTGGTTTTCTTGTCCATATTCTGACAGGCATTCGTAGTGATTAATAGTGATAGAAACAGGGGCAGCTTGAAGTAATTCCATCTCATTTCAGTCTATTTTGGTGATTGATCATCAATTCTTTAAATACGCGGTGAAAGATAGAAAAGTTGTGGCATATGGCAGGTTTTCTCGAATTGACAATGGCGCCGGAAGTAGCATCAATTCGATGGTATTCGCATATTTATATGGTTATCTTTAATCATTAAACCATTTACCGGCGTAAATTCCTGAGCGGGATCTTTCCGCCTGAAACCATTTTCTCCACAAAAATTCAACATACATACCGATATGCGCATCATCCAGATCAGTGATATACACATTGCACCGGATGGCATCGATACGTTTGAAGTCGATGTTCGTGCCAATTTGCAATCGATGCTCGATCACCTCCGTGGGTTAAACTTTGACATTCTCGCGATCACCGGGGATTATTGTTTCAAAGAACCGCATGCAAACATATATCATTGGATCGCAGAGCAATTAGAGGATATTCGCCAACCCATCTACCACATTGGTGGCAATCATGACTTCCTCCCAGATCTCCACCAGGCTTTTGCGATTCCCTTTCCATTGCACGGGCATGAATTGTATTACAAAGTCAGGCATGGAGATCAGGATTTGTTGTTTCTGGACAGCGCCATCGGCCGGATGTCAGACATGCAATTTCAGTGGCTGGAAGACCACCTGCTGGCTACCGACCGTCCAGTGGTGCTTTTTACCCATTATCCGCCTTATCCACTAGGTGTGCCTCATATGGATAATAAGTATGCCTTCCAACAGCCGGAGCGATTTAAAGCTTTAGCGGATAAATGCCGTTTTCCAATTTATGTGTTTTGTGGCCATTATCATGGAGAACGCACCGTACACCGGGGTAATGTACATATTCATTTGGTGCCATCCTGCTTTTTCCAGATTGATCCGTCCACGGCCGAATTTCTCATTGAGCATTTTCGGATTGCCTATCGAACCATCGACCTGCTTCCGGGAGAGATTCGCACTTTTGTAACTTATTTACCCGGAGCTCACTTAGCTTCCCTTTGAGTGTGCACATCAACCGCGGCCAGGACCGCCAGTCCGAAGAAAAAGAAGGGTCCCACCTTATCGGTTTCTACCATATCATTCAGGATTAGGATGGTCAGAATATGGATTATCATAACCGCATTGACCAGAACAATGGTTCGTGTCTCCCTCTCCTGTAGACGGTGAAATGTCCGCTCCGAAAGGACCAGGAAATAAAAACAGATGAAGAGAAAAATCAAAGCTCCCGGAATGCCTTGTTCTACCGCGGTCATCAGGTAATAGGAATGGATGCCTGATTTTTCCGGATTATCCGAGACATAGGTGCGAAAGCTGCTGACGGTGTAGGATTTATAGAAGTTGTAAAAATTGCCTGGTCCAAATCCAAAAACAGGCCGTTCTTTGATCATGTGCATCCCAGCCACCCATCGATAAACCCTTTCCATGGTGGAAATGTCCTGCCCTTTTGCCGTGGCATCCAGTAAGGATTCAAATTCATAATAGGTCACCGTTTTATCGTAATCCGGAGCATATTCGAGGTAGTGGTTTTGGTCCAATAGCCAGCCTATGGCCGCCACTGCCACGATACAACCGATGATTAAGACGGACTTGACCTGTTTTAAATAAAGGACCAGGCCTCCTCCGATTCCCACCATTAAAGCTACATAGGTAGCCCGGGTATAGGACAAATACATGGCGGTTACCAGGAAGAGTGTCCCCAGAATCCAAAACGTCCGCTTCCAGCCGCGTGGCGTCAACCAGGCCAGACCGGCAACCAAAGGGATCGACAGACAGACTAGTGATCCATAGTTGACATGGTTACGGAAAAAAGGCACCACTACATTATTGATCCGGTTAAATGCAAATCCGGCTGCCGCATGCCTGATCATGACCCAGGCCACCGCTGCCAAAAGTGCCAATCCCAGCCAACGAATGGTCTTTTTCCAGCTACTGACACTAAATAATAATCCGGTAAATGCATAAAAGGCCAGGATGTACCAGCTTTTGGCCAGCATATACTTTAACGAGGTAATCTCGTGCTGGCTGGTCACCGAGGTAAGTACAATCCAAAACAGGTGACAGCCGATCAGCCAGGTGATGGGATGTCTGAAGAAAGGTTGTTTTAATACCCGGGGATCCTGTAAAATGACCAATACAAATATTCCGGACAGCAGGATCATGACCGGCTCGGTAGGCAGATCCGTTCCCAATCCATTGGGGAAGATAACTTCAACCGAAAATGGAATCAATGCAAACAGCAGATAATAATAAAAATCATAGCGAACCAGGGCCAGGGTCGCCGCAAGGATCATTCCTGGTAGGATCCAGATGATCCATAAGTTGAGGTAAATGGCCGTCCAGGCGCAAAGGATCAACAAGACCCCGAAGGCGGTCAACCATCGATCCAATGACGCCGTTGTATTCATAAATTCCGCAGGTACGTCTTAAGTTGATGGTGAAGAATACTCCCCAGGGCGGCAAGTAAAAAGGTAAGTAGGGTGGCTGCGATGACCAAGATGGACCGTTTCGGCTTTGATTTTTCCAAAGGAATTTCAGCACGTTCCACCACGTATATTCCCGGAGTTTCCGCATTCAGTACCGATTGTATTTGCTCCAGCCGGATACGGTCATATCCCAATTGATTCTGAACTTTTTCAACATAATCGTCCATGGCCATGGTTTGAGAGACCCCTGCATTGAAGGTATTGATCTGTCCATCCAGTGCTTGCACCTGGGCGCGATAGCCTGCCACGGCTGCTTTTGCCAGCATCAATGTATCCGGAGCAATGTCCGGATTGGATTCGAGTAATTTAACACGGGCCTGTTCTTTGGCCAGCAAACTGCTGGCGGATGTCCTTTCACTGGTCAATGCCTCCGATTGGGACAAGGTATTGAAGATGCCGTATTGTTGTCTGAGCCGCAACAGTGAATCATTGAGGGTAGTCAGTTCCCGGTTTTTTTCATTGATGGTGTTGCGTACGATTTGGCTTTGTTGTTGAAGATTTTCACGCGTTAACCGTTGACTGAGGGCATCAATCTGGTCCCTGGCCGCATTGGCCACCTGTGCGGCAAATTCACGATCCTTATCCTCAAAGCTGAGATCAACCGCATTAAATTTGTTTTTAATTACTTCATAATGCTTCAAAAAGATCTTTCTCAGTTTAAAATGAGCCTTAGGCTGGTTGGGGTCGATTTCATAGTGATCAAAAAGTTGAAATGAATCGATGAGGTGGTCGACCAGTTGATTGGAATTGGCAAACGTTAGCACCCGATCGATGTCTTCCGTGGTGCCAAAATAACTGATTTCCGAAGCGCCAAAAAGCTTATAAGGCTGGGTCACATCCGTACTCGCCACGTAGAAGGTGGTGGTGGCTTTATAATAATTGGGCAAAAGAAGGGAAATAATCACGCTACCTGCGGCAGCAAGACCTGTCAAAAACAGGATCATCCGTTTTTTCTGCCACAATAACGTGCCGAGCGGGATTAACATCGGATCTTGCTCCATTATGTAATTTATATTCGTGCCCAAAATAGGGAAATTGAAGCATAATGGCAGATTTCCTTATCCTCCGGATCATTGGGATCTGAGGCCTTCTCTCGCTTTGAATTCCAGCCACCAGGTTTTTAAAGGAAGCCATCCGGTTACCGCTCCCGCAGCCAGGGCAACCAGGACAAAAACCACCAATTGCACCATCCAGGATTGTTCCCACTGCAAAAGGATCCAAGCCAAGACGGACCAGATCAAGATCAACCCTCCGGCGCCCAGCCATAATTTGGTCTGTGCCAGCTGAAAACGCCGGTAGGCAATAAAGACCAAAGACAATGCCATTGCCCCCTGAGTCACGAGGGTTGCCACAACCGCTCCTAAGGCCAGGTATCTTGGTATGAGCAGTACATTAAGCAGGATGTTGGCCGCAATGGATACTCCGGCGGCCCGGTTCATGGCATTCAAGCGGCCGGATGCGGTAACCAGGGTGCCCGCCACATAGATGATGCTTCCGAAAACGAACGTAGGCATCAACCAGGCAAATACTTTCGCCCAATGATCATCAGCATCGGGATAAAGCAAATGCATGATCGGACCGGCAAATGCCACAGCAGCAACGGACGTGATACCACTCACCACCCAAAGTAACTTAAATGCATCCCGGTACAAAGGCCCGACGTTCAGGCCTTGTTGTAAATGCCGGCTGTAGATAGGTAGTAATAAAGTGGCTACGAGGTAGGCAACCATATTTGCCGCATCCAGGAGCCGGTAGGACGCCGCATAGACACCTGCCTGGTAATCGCCTCCGGGTGCCAACCGTTCGAGCATAATTCCATCGATGCGCGTGTAAAGAGTCATCAGGATCACCGTCAATGCAAAGGGCAGTGTCTGACGGATAACCGGTCCAACTGCCGTCAGGCGCACCGGCCGAATATGAATAGTCACGCCGTGATGCCGTAAAAATCGATGGGCAGCCCACAGGGTGACCAGCATGGAAAAGATCAACAGCGCAATAAACTGCAGGAGGGTAAATCTTGTTCGTAAGACCGGCGTCAGCAACAAGCCGCCAATAACGCCTGTCAGGATGGTCCGGTCAAGAATGGATACCCAGGCATCAACCCGGTAAAGTCCCTTGCCATTTAATTGAGATCGCAGAAAAAAGACCCAGGATACCAACAATTGGTAGGTGCCCAGTAAAAGCACATAGGGCATAAACCGGGTGTAACCAAACAGTGTGGCCAGTAACAATAAACTCACCAGGTACAATCCACTCAGCCACAGTTTTACCCCGGCGATTTGACCGGATTGCCATTTTGAGGTATTGCCAGAGGCAACCTGACGGGTGTGGTACTGATAGATTCCCAGATCAGAAAGGATATAGATGATATACGACAAATTAAAAAGGGCGAAGAAGAGGCCATAGGTAGATGTCCCGAGTTCATTCTGTACCCCGCGGTCAATGATCAGAACGTAAAACGGCTTGACGATTAGGTTGACAGTAATTAGGAAAAATATGTGGCGGATGAACCCAGATTGCATGCCAAGGCGGATGGATACCCGATCAAAGCTAGCTAATTTCCATCATCAGATGTCCTGATATACCAGATTCATTGCTTTTTCATACACCTTCTCGTATTGGGGTAAAATATTTTCAATATCAAACTGTTGGGCATGCTGGTAGGCGTTTTCCCGGAATTGCTGCAGTTTTTCTTCATCAGATAGCAATTCAATCGCAAATTCTGCCATCTTATCAATTGATCCCAGAGGCGCTAAATAACCGGAGATGCCATGCAGATTCACTTCCGGCAAACCTCCGATATCACTGGAAATGACCGGCACTTTGCACGCCATGGCTTCCAGTGCGGCCAAACCGAAGGATTCTTTACCAGAAGGAATCAGGAATAAATCGGAGATGGCCAATAATTCTTCCACCGCATCCTGATTACCCAGGAACCGGGTGTCTTCACACAAACCCAATTGGCGGCATTGTTCCTCCAACCGTGGACGATCCGGGCCGTCGCCGATCAATAACAACTTCGCAGGCAACTTCGCCCTTACTTTCTGAAAAATGCGGATAACATCGTCCACCCGTTTTACTTTACGGAAATTGGAAACGTGGGTGAGGATTTTTTCACCGTTCGGCGCAATAGCTTTCTTGAAGTGGTCCTTGTTAACCGGTTTAAAGCGATTGAAATTGATGAAGTTGTATATAACATCAATGTCTTTATCAATTTCAAAGTAAGAAAGGGTGGATTCCTTTAAATTATTAGATACTGCCGTGACGACATCGGAAGAATTGATACCGAACTCCACGACCGGTGAAAAAGATCCATCAATACCAACCAGGGTAATATCCGTACCATGGAGCGTGGTTACAACAGGGGTATACTTGTGCCGCTTTCGCAGAAGGATTTTTTTGGCCAAATAAGCCACCGTGGCATGAGGGATGGCGTAATGGACGTGAAGCAGGTCCAAATTTTCATGCATAACCACGTCAACCAGTTTACTGGTCAGTGCGGTATCATAAGGTTTAAATTCAAACAATGGGTAATCAAACGGGGCCACTTCATGATAAAAGACATTCTCCTGGAAAGCGGTAAGCCGTGCGGGCCGTCGGTAGGTGATAAAATGAACCATATGCCCTCTACGTGCTAATCCCAAGCCCAGTTCGGTGGCGAGGACCCCACTACCACCAAAGGTGGGATAACAAACAATGCCTATCTTCATTGATCGGTGAATTATTCGAATTAAACAAATATAGTCGCTTTGTGTTTCCATAATACTTCATTCTTGTCGAACCGGGCATGTATTCACTTAAAGATCTTGAACGCATATTGCACATTAAAGCGCAGACATTGCGCAACTGGGAGAAACGGTACAACCTGATTTGTCCCAGCCGTACGGATCAAAATTGCCGGTGTTATACCGATGAAGACCTTGCCCATTTACATGATATCACCTTATTAAAAAATCAGGGTTGGAAATTGTGCGAACTGGCGGAAAAAGAGACCAATGAAATTCAGTCTCTGGCGGCAGAAATACGTCGTTCCGAAGAAGAACTTGCCAATCACATCGATGGTTTGCTGGATGCATTGATCCATCTTGATGTTGACCGGATGGAACGTCAATTTAACCGGTTGATTCGCGAATATACTCTTGATCAGTTGATCCGAATCGTGATTCTTCCTCTATTGGACCAGTTCAATTTATTATGGCTTACCGGTAAAGTTTACCTGGTCCATGAGCGGGTATTGGGTCAATTGATCAAACGAAAATTGTACCATGCCTGCGAAGAACTGAGCAAAGAATCCCACCAGCAACAGCACCGGGTCCTGTTGTACAGCCCGGACAATGACCATAAATCGTATTTATTGACCATAATCCAATACCTGCTGCTGCGGTCCAATCATCAGGTTCTATCCATTGGAATGCAGGTTACCACGGATGAGCTGTTGCCGGTCTTGTCACATCATCTGGCTGACGAAGTAATGGTATTGCTCACGCATACGTTTGCATACGGTGATCTGGATGCCTGGGTTAACCGGTTATCTGAATCGCTTAAGCCATATCCATTAACCGTCGTGTTGCATCCGGCCTTGCGTGCATCACTGAGCCCTCATCCAGGGGTTCAGATCCATCAAGGAATGATGCCTTTGATGCGTGAACATGCCGCAAGTCTCGCCTGAAAGATTCCACCCGTGTATTTTCTTTTTGATCGGTTCTGATAGCGGGTGCAATCTGCGGATTACTTAGTATCTTCTGGCCGAGACCACAGACATCCGGATGGACGGGAGCATTACACGTATTTTTGATGTTATTACCTTTCAACGTCTGCGCTATCCTAACCCTGCAGCCATGCATTTCTGGAAGGATCAACGACAGACGAGTTATGGTATTGAAGCAATCCGGGATTATGCCGGCCGGTGTAGCAGGTGGCTGGCGGATCAGGATTTAGTTAAAGGCGATTCAATTTATATCCTGGCGAGTCAGGCATCCTTCAGTTGGTTTTCGCTTGATTTCGGATGTCAGATGCTGGGCGTGGTCCCGGTGATCATCCCGGATTATCTACCTTCTGAAGAAGTAAAATATATTGTCGATTCTAAAAAATCCAGCCATTTTTTCTACCAGGATAGTACTATTTGGACTAATGTCTCGGTTTATTTAAAATCCTTAGAAATTTCATGCATAGCTCTGGATGAAGCCGGTGATGACTGCCATCCGGTACTCAAAAACGTCCTGGAGAAGAGTCCCCCCACCCCGGATGATGTGATTGCAGCCTGGTGTAAAAACATCCATCCGGATGATACGGCGATGATCCTTGCGACCTCGGGATCTACCGGTCATCCAAAATGTGTACAACTCAGTCATTCCAATGTCGTTTCTAATATTCAAGCGGTCCTTCCCTTGACCCCACTTGAACGACATCATCAGGTGGTCAGTTTTTTACCCATTGTCCATATTTTTGAACGCATGGTGGTCTATTGTTATCTGACCAGTGGCGCCAGCATTCATTTCTTCGATTCGGCCGGTGAAGCATTTCAGGAAATACAACACGTCCGGCCGCATTTTTTCTCAACGGTTCCCAGGATACTGGAACGGATGTATGAGGAATTGCTGAATCGTATTAAGAAATTTCCTTTTTTGCGTCGATTATGGCTTCATATGGCTCTGGAAACGGGCAGCAGGTATGGGTATGATATCCGCAAATCCCCGGTTTATTGGATCAAATGGCTCTTCATCGACCTGACCGTCTTCCGCGTTTGGCGCAAACGGATCGGAGGCCGGGTTGCCGGTATCATCGTTGGCGCCGCACCACTGAACCCAATGCTTGGACGGGTGCTCTCTGCGGCACGCATTCGCGTCCGTGAAGGATATGGCATGACGGAGACTTCACCGGTGATCAGTTTCAATCGCTTTGAAGCCGGAGGCAATCGTTTTGGTTCGGCCGGTATACCGATTCCAGGCATCCGGGTACGCATATCCAACCCGAATCCGGATGGAATAGGTGAAATTGAAGTGCAGGGACCCAATGTAATGCAGGGTTATCTGGACCCCCAAGCCAATGCTGCGGCATTTACTCCGGATGGATGGCTCCGGACCGGGGATCTGGGACATATGGTCCAACGTCGATTTTTGGAAATCACCGACCGAAAAGCGCATGCGTTCAAAACTTCCAGCGGGCGTTTTGTATTGCCGGAGCGTATATCCCGTTTACTGGAAACCGATCCGTTGATCTCCGGATCCATCATTATCGGGTTGCAGCGACCTTATGTCACTGCCTTGATTTATCCCGAATTCACTCACTTGCAGTGGTGGTGTGAGACGAACGGAGTCCATTGGACGGCTCCGGCCTATATGATACATAACCCCCGGGTGACCAACTGTTATTCAAAACTCGTCGAGGAAGTCAATGCAAAATTGTCCCGCCACGAACAGATTCGCAGATTCACCCTGTTGCCCGTCCGTTGGCAGGAAGAAACGGTCCTCTCCAAATTGGGTAAACCCAATCACCGTCTGATCCGGGAAAAATATGCGAAAGAAATCGATGCTTTGTACTTAAAGGAACCAATATGACAACGGTAACCAGATTATTTGATTTGATTTATTTCCAACAGGAAACGTTTCCCCTTGAGCATTGTCTGGGAGAAAAAATCGAAGGATCGTGGACTTTTCTTTCCACGGAACAAGTCATCCTGCAGGCAGAATCGCTGGCTTCAGGAATGCTTGCATCCGGATGGGCCCCCTGGCTCAAAGATTGGTATCGTTACCTATCAGAATTGTCCTGCCTGGACCATAACCGATTTAGCCATTCAAATGGCCGGAATGATTTCCATCCCGCTCTATCCCACCATTAGCTCCCGGGAATATGCTTATATTCTGAAAGAGGCTGAAGTGATGGCTGTGTTTATGGGTCCCGGAGACCTGTATCAAAAAATTTCCGCAATCCGAGAGGAAGTTCCTACTTTGAAACACCTGATCGGCTTCGAAAATCAGGATGATCTTCCTAACTGGTCCGCCTTGTTTAAGGCACCCAGTGCTGCACTGCAAACAGTCCGTGAAAAAGTCCGGCCGGAAGACTTGTTTACCATCATCTATACCTCGGGTACAACCGGAAATCCGAAAGGGGTGATGTTGTCGCATCACAACGTAATGAGTAATATTGGAGCGATCCAATCCGTATTTCCAACCGATTCCGGTGACCGGGTACTTAGCTTTCTTCCACTGGCACATGTATTCGAACGGGCAGCCTCGTTTGCATTTATTATGAAATCCTTGTCGATCCATTACACGGGACTCGACAACCTGGGCGGTGAGGATGGAGACCTGCGTGCCGTAAAACCTCATTTTTTTACCTGCGTCCCACGATTGCTGGAAAAAGTCTATGAAAAAATCTATGACCGGGGTAGTCAATTGCAGGGCCTGAAGCATCGGCTGTTTTTCTGGGCGCTTGATTTGACGAAGACATTCGGTTATGACGAACCCTTGGGAGGATGGAAGGGCTGGTTGGCCGACCGATTGATATTTGTCAAATGGCGTGAAGCCCTGGGTGGTCAAATTAAGGGCATCGTTACCGGAGCTGCACCCTGTCCTTTCCGGATCCTGCAAGTCTTTTCGGCTGCCGGGATTCCGGTCCGTGAAGCCTACGGTCTGACCGAGGCGTCGCCGGGGATCAGCATCAATCGCTTTGAGCCATTTTTGGCCTGGCTGGGCACCGTCGGACCTGTCCTGGATAATATTGAATTATTGATTGATGAGGGAGACTCACAGTACCATCCTGGTGAAGGAGAGGTCCTGATCTCCGGTCCTAATGTCATGCTGGGATATTATAAAAACGAAGAAGCAAGCCGGCAGGTTCTTCCGGTTATCGATGGTAAAACGTGGTTGCGTACCGGGGATATCGGCACGGTGGTTACTTCTCCAAAAGGGGACCGCTTTCTTAAAATCACCGACCGGAAAAAAGAATTATTTAAAACATCCGGTGGCAAATACGTAGCCCCTGCTCCCATCGAAAGCCGGTTTAAGGAGGATCCAATGATCGAACAAATCATGGCGATTGGCGACCAGCGTCGCTATGTTTCTGCCATTATCGTTCCCTCGCGGGAGAATTTGACGCACTGGGCCGCTAAACAAGGAATGGGAAGTTTGGCTTTTCCCGATCTTATCCTGGATCCGCGTACAAAGAAATTGTATGCAGACATCGTCGACCGGATCAATCCCCATTTTAGCCGGCCGGAACAAATCAAACAATTTATTCTTTGCAGTGATACCTGGGAACCCGTAAAGGCTGATGGATCACCTGGAGAATTAACCCCCACATTAAAACTAAAACGAAGGGTGATCCTGGATAAATACCACCAGCAGATTGAGGCATTATATGTTTAATAGTCCCAATATTTAAGTAACAAATTCCGTTACTTTTGCAGCTTGAAGTGCGCATATATGGGAAAATGGATCTTGTGGTTAGGTAGTATGTTGTTTTGGTTGCCCGCCCGGAGTCAATCCGATAAAATAGCCGTCGGTGCCTATGGTGAAGGTCATTTGGGTTTTATTCTCAATCAAAATAATTATGGCGGTAATGAATTAGGATACCGGGTGTATCCACTTCCAGGCGCCGGCATCCGGTTGGCCTATCCTTTGGATGTACGCCATCGCCTGGAAGCCGGAATTGGCTACCACGGCGCCGGCCAAAAATACCACGACTTCATCGATAACCAGGATATTGATAAAACCATCTCATTGTATTATTTCCAATTGCCGGTTTTCTGGAAAGAGTGCTTGTCCGGCATCAACAAGTGGGATGGAAACACCCATCAAACCTATTGGTACCGTTCTTTTGGATTGATCTTTAATGCGCTGGCTAAAGGTAATATTGA
>JAGQXC010000236.1 GCA_020436785.1 Saprospiraceae bacterium
ACCAAAATTGACCGTACCCACCGGTTTAAAAAGCAAATGGTTAAGCCGTGATGCTGAGGTCGTCCGCCAGGCCAATGAGGACCCCTACCGCTTCAGTACGGCTTCCATCAGTCTGGGGGTAGGAGTATTGGACGCAGCAGAACTCCTGTATAACCATCGGCATGAAAGTGCCGTACCCATCCTGTTGATGCATGGTACGGCGGATCGCATCAATTTCCTCAAGGGTAGCCAGTATTTCTCAACCAATTTTGAAGGTGACCTGGCATTAAAAACCTGGGAAGGTTTTTACCATGAATTGCATAATGAACCGGAAAAGGAAATGGTCCTGAAAGAAATGGTCCAATGGATCTATAACATTCTTGATCCGGACACCTATGCGCCCCTGTCGCCTGATAATTGAAGTCAAAAAAAAGTCCGGGCGCGGAGAACGCCCGGAACCATAAACCAATCTCAGAAAAAGACGAATAAAAAAGAAGATCTTTAATTGTATCTAATATAATACATTATACATTAAATATTATCATAAAGTCTACAAAAAATTTCGATTTTAAAAAGTCCGGGCGCGGGGAGCGCCCGGAACCATAAACCAATCTCAGAAAAAGACGAATAGAAAGAAATTTTTAGGTCTTTATGATAAACTACTACCTAATCGACGTTGTCATGCAGGAAAGAATTTTCCTCCCTGATCCTTGGTTCGTTGTCATCGGTAAGGATCCATTTGGATCTGGGATTGTCCGATGAATGTGGCACATCATCCAGTTCCACATTACGACGCTGGTAGGCGGGTTTACTTTCGAGGTCAACCACGCTCTTGGGGTTAGTTAGTTTGACGTTCATCTTACGCAGCCTTTCGCGACGCTCAGCTTCCTGCCGGCTGAATCGCTCACGCATTTCATCCCGTTTGGCTTCCGCTTCATCCTTTACAAAAGGCTCCTCATAGCTGTAACGGTTCTTTTGGTATTTATCATAAACGTCTTCGACGTGATCGAACTCAATGGTGTTTAACTCTTCTTTGGCTGGATGCTCCACCTCAAAGACTTTTTCTTCAGCCTGTTTTTCATCCAGGGCAACCATTACCTTTTCAGGGATTTCCTGGACTACCTTTCTTGTCTTGTGCTCAAAACCAGTGGCAATGATGGTAACACTTATCTTGTCACCTAAAGTTTCATCGTGACAATGTCCCCAGATCAGGTCCGTTCCATAACCAGCTTCTTCCTGGACGTATTCGGTGATTTCAAAGATCTCATCCATGGTCACCTCACTGTTACCGGAGGTGATGTTCAGCAGAATGTGTTTGGCACCCCGGATGTCATTGTCTTCCAGTAACGGAGAATTTAAGGCGCCATCCACCGCTTTCCGGGCCCGGTCTTCGCCTTCGGCAACCGCAGTGCCCATGATGGCTACTCCGCTCTCCCGCATCACCGTGTTCACGTCTTCAAAATCGACGTTCACATAACCAGGAACCGTGATGATCTCGGCAATCCCTTTGGCCGCAATAGAGAGGATGTCATCGGCATTTGAAAATGCGTGTGACAAAGGCAAATTACCATGGATCTCACGCAATTTGTCGTTGGAAATCACAACAATGGCATCCACGGAAGCTTTCATTTCCTCCAGTCCGTTTTTGGCCTGCTCATTGCGACGACGGCCTTCAAAAGTAAAAGGAACGGTGACAATGCCAACCGTCAGGATCCCCATTTCACGGGAGAGCCGGGCGATGATCGGCGCTGCACCGGTACCGGTACCTCCTCCCATTCCAGCCGTAATAAATACCATCTTGGTATCCTCTTCCAGGATGGCGCGAATGTCCTCGATGGACTCTTCGCATGCTTCTTTACCAACTTCCGGTTTGGAGCCTGCTCCCCGGCCATCGGTCAGATAAGGACCCATCTGGATCTTGACCGGTACTGGATTGAGTTCCAGTGCCTGATTGTCGGTATTGGTGATGACGAAGTCTACGCCCACAATCCCCTGTTTGTACATGTGCGCGACCGCGTTACAACCGCCTCCACCTACCCCAATCACCTTGATGATGGATCGATCTTCTTTTGGTAAATCAAAAATCATGACTTAGGTTTTAGTAGTTTTGGTAATCAGACCTTCCTTGTTAGCGCAAATCCGGATCTGGACTTGCTTCAAAGAATTCCTTCGTCTTATTAAATAACTTGGTATACCAGCTATTTTGAGCTATCTCAGTGTACTTCTCTTCTTTGGTGGTTGGGCCGGTATCATCATCTTCTGCTTCCTCATCTTTCGGCCTGTGTTCGCTCAGCTTGATGCCATGGATCAACAGACCGATGGCCGTTGCAAAGATGGGACTTGCCAATTGCTCTTCGTATCCATGAGCCAGGTGCTCAACCGGAAGCCCGATGCGGGTTGGCATTCCGGTATGGTATTCTGCCAACAAATCAATGTGTTTCAGTAACGCTCCCCCACCAGTCAGTACGATGCCTGCAATCAGCTTTCGTTCATATCCGGAACGACGGATTTCCCAGAGGACGTAATCAAAAATTTCTTCCAACCGTGCCTGGATGATCTTGGCAAGGTTTTTTTCGGAAATCTCCTTGGGATCTCTGCCGTTGATACCCGATATGGTGATGATGCGATTGTCCACGATCTCCTCGGCCAGGGCACAGCCGAACTTTATTTTCAGTTTTTCGGCCTGATCGTTCATGACGGTACAACCTTCTTTGATGTCCTTGGTAATGACATTACCACCAAATGGTATGACCGCGGTGTGGCGAATGATTCCTTCCTGAAAAATGGTAATGTCCGTCGTTCCGCCCCCGATATCGACCAGGACAACACCCGCTTCTTTCTCCTGTCTGCTCAGCACTGACTCGGCGGAAGCGATCGGTTCAAGCGTCATATCTGCCGCTTTTAACCCGACCCGCTCGATGCAACGCAGGATGTTGTTGGATGCGGATATTTGCCCGGTAATGATGTGGAAGTTGGCTTCCAGCCTGACCCCCGACATACCGATCGGATCGGTAATGCCTTCCTCATGATCCACAGTATATTCCTGAGGTATCACATGGAGGATCTTGTCCCCGGGAGGCAATACCAACTTGTACATATCGTTGATCAGTTTGTTGATATCTTCCTGGGAGATTTCTGTTTGGGCAGAATCCCTGGTCAGAATGCCGCGGTGCTGCAAACTTTTTATGTGCTGCCCGGCGATACCGGCATGCACTCCTTTTATTTCGTATTTGGCATTTCGTTCAGCAATATCCACGGCATCCGAAATCGCCTTCACGGTCTTGTCGATATTGGAAACAATGCCGCGCAAGATGCCCTCGGATTCTACTTTTCCGAGTCCCATCACTTCGATCTTTCCATATTCGTTGCGGCGACCCACCAATACACACACTTTGGTGGTTCCCAGATCCAAAGCCACGACTGGCTCGGATTTCTTCAAATGCTTGAAGCTCATAGATCGTGTTTTTGTAGTTATCTTATTTAAGCCCTTTTTCTACTAATTACTTGTCCTTCATACCTGATATCAATTTCATGGTTGTCTTGCCAACCACGGTACCTTAGCCCCCCGAGGTAAAAATCCTTGAGGTTTGAAAACTTGGCATCCAGATTATCGACCATTCCCAACAGGATCCAATCGTCGCCAAACTTCGGGATCAGAATGATCTCTCCATTTTGCTGAACGTGGATCTGTTCGATCATTTCTTTCAGGAACTGGTCCCGGTTGATCACTCTAACCAACTCCAGACCCCGTTGCAATCGTGCTTCCAACTGCCCTTCTTCATTTCGCTCGTAAGGACCTACATAACCGGTCATCACAATCACCCGGCTTTTGAGATCTCCGTCAGCCATAATCTGCATTCCGGTATCGTCCAGGAAATATTGTTTTCCTGACATTTCGCTTACCCGCACCAAAGGTTTCCGTGCTTCCACATCCACATGGATGTTTTGCTCGGCATCAACGTAGACCTCGGCATTTGCCACGAAATCATATTGCCTGATTACCGCCTCGATACTGGCCAGATCAATGTCCGCCAGGCGTGAACCGGTAAGATCGTAGGAAAAACTTTCCTGAATCATCCGGACGATGTCTTCCTTGGTGATCGCATCGTCCCCCATGCTTTCGTCAAGATCAATGATCAATTGCTGCGTGATTTGCTGGTTTTTATACGAAGCCCCCATGCTGAACAGCAGCCCAAGTACCGTTAGCATAGCCACCCAAACGATGGCTTTGACCCGGCGGTCTTGCAGGTGAATCGATTTAAACCAGTTCTTCATTTATTGTTTTCAATTTCAATATTTCCTGTACGATCTGCTCAGCGGCATGAGGCTTCGCCAATTTTTTTATGGCTGTTCCCAATGCCTTGCATTTATTTTGATCATGGATCAGGTTGGTAGCCGCTGCTACCAGGCGATCCTCCGCTTCCCGGTCGGCAATCTGCACACATCCTCCCAGTCGCTCAACCAATTGCGCATTCCGCGTCTGATGATCTTCCGCCACATGGGGCGAAGGAACCAGGATGGCGGGTCGACCAACCAGACAAAGTTCACTGATGGTCAGTGCTCCTGCCCGGCAAATGACCAGGTCCGCTGCGGCATATGCGAGATCCATCCGATCGATAAAGGGCATCATATGGATCCCTTTTTGTTTCGCTGTTTCGGCCTCAGGATGAAGTTGTTCCCAGTAAATCTTGCCCGTCTGCCAGATCACCTGAATGGATTCATCTGGTTCGTGCTTCAATAACTGTTGCATAGACCGATTGATGGTTCTAGCTCCCAAACTTCCACCAAACGCCAGGATGGTTGTCTTCCCTTCCTCGAGTCCAAAATACCGGAGGGCTTCAGGCCGCTTGTCCTCGATCTCTGTCAGATCCGCCCGGACCGGATTTCCTGTCTCGACGATTTTTTCGGCCGGGAAATAAGTTTCCATACCCGGATAAGCCACACAAATCGTGTTTACCCGCCTGGCCAGAAACCGGTTGGTCATACCGGCATACGAATTCTGCTCCTGAATCAGTGAAGGAATTCCTTTACGGGTTGCCGTTATCAGCAATGGTCCGCTTGCATATCCTCCCACTCCTACCACTACATCCGGTCGAAATGATCGCAAGAGTGCCCCAGCCTTCCATAAACTCCGTAGCAACCGGAAAGGTACCAATGCGTTTTGCCATGTCAATTTGCGCTGAATTCCCCTGATGGGAAGTCCTGCTATCGGGTAACCCGCTTTCGGTACCCGCTCCATTTCCATCTTACCTTCCGCCCCAACAAAGAGAATGTCGGTCGATGGATCTTGTTTTTTCAATGCATCTGCTATCGCAATAGCAGGGAAAATATGTCCGCCGGTGCCTCCACCGCTAATCATTACTTTCATGATTTCGAGGTGGCCGGCGCAGGTGATTTATCTTGCTGTTGTTCAATGTACTTGCTTACACTCAGGATAATCCCAATGGTTATGCTGGTAAACAGGATGGAAGTACCTCCCCAGGACACCAGGGGCAGCGTCAACCCGGTTACCGGTACGAGATGCACCGATACCGCCAGATTAGCCAGAGCCTGGATCACGATGTTCATGCCGAGTCCTACGGCCAGCATGGCGCCAAACGTTTTTGGCGATTTGGTGACAATGGCAATCGTTCGAAATAACAGCCACAGATACAAGATCATCACCGCAAATCCACCGATCAGACCGTATTCTTCACAGATCACTGCATAAATACAGTCCGAAAACGCCGCCGGGAGGAAATTCCTTTGAATGCTTTTTCCCAGTCCGAGGCCAAACCATTTCCCGTTGGCAATGGCTATTTTAGCTTGTTGGATTTGGTGACTTCCTTCCTGGTTCTCAATAAAATCCCGGACGCGGACTTCCCACGTATCGACCCGGATGGCATCCGGGAGGAACATTTTGCCTACCAGGAACAACAGGCCGAAAGCCACCATTCCCATCATCACTGTGAAAATCAGATACTTCACATCGATCCGGCCAATGAACATCATCATAAAACTGGTAACGAAAAGCAGTATTGCCGTGGATAAATCCGAAGGGGCAATTAATCCGCACACCAGGATGATTGGCAGAATGATTGGCACAAAAGCACTGTTAAAATCTTTGATGTGATCCTGCTTTTTAGCAATACTGCGGGCTACAAAGATGATCAGTGCGAGCTTGGCAAAGTCCGAAGTTTGAAAAGTGATTGATGTAAACGGGATGGCGATCCATCGCTTTGCCTGGTTGATTTCCATCCCAAACAACTGGGTGTAGATCAACAAACCAATCGCAAATATCAATAACATGGGAGCCAACCGGGAATACCGCGTATAATGAATCCGGTAACAAACCCACATCAGGAACAAACCCGAAGCGATCAGGGTGAATTGCTTTACCAGAAAATACTCCGTGTTGCCTCCTTTTTTTACGTACGCCCAACTTCCGGTGGCACTGTATACAGCCAGCAAGGACAAAACGGTCAGCAGCGCAACGATCAACCAGATCGCACGGTCCCCTTTCAACCGGTGGTACAACATTGTGCCAAGTCCTTCCTGCATTTCTTTTACCTTACTTTTAATGTGATCAATGTGATCACTGCCAACATAATGGCAACGATCCAGAAGCGCACCACAATACGAGATTCTGGCATGCCCAATTTTTGGTAATGATGATGAAGAGGGGCCATCCTGAACAAGCGTCGCCCTTCACCAAACTTTCGTTTACTATACTTGAAATAGGAGACCTGAAGTACTACTGAAAGCGTTTCCACCAGGAAGATCCCGCATAGGATCGGAATCAATAATTCTTTGCGCAACAAGATGGCCATCGCAGCAATAATACCTCCTAGTGTCAGGCTTCCGGTGTCTCCCATAAACACCCGCGCCGGATAGGCATTGTGCCATAAAAATCCGACACAAGCACCTAAAAAGCTGGCGGCGAAAATCACAATTTCCTGGGTATTAGGGAGATAAAAAATATTCAGATAATCGGCGATCAATTTGTTACCGGAAACATAGGCCAAAATGCCTAACGTCGCTCCGATGATGGCGCTGACCCCCGTAGCCAGTCCATCAAG
>JAGQXC010000237.1 GCA_020436785.1 Saprospiraceae bacterium
AATCCAATGAAAAAAAACCGATGACTGATTCCCCTAAAGTACATCTGATCACCTTGGACCCCGGCCATTTTCACGCGGGACTGGTCCAGAAATTCATGTACGATCAGGTGGATCCGGTCGTTCACGTCTATGCACTGGGAGGTCCCGAACTTGATGATCATCTGGCACGCATCAACAGCTACAATACCAGAACCGAGCAGCCCACTCATTGGGAAGAAGTGGTTTATACCGGTCCGGATTTTCTGGAGAAAATGATTGCGGACAAGGCCGGCAATGTGGTCGTCATCAGTGGCAACAATGCTAAAAAAGCGCAATACATCGACCAATCCATTGTAGCCGGATTTAATGTCTTGGCTGACAAACCCATGGCCATTCGCCCGGAGGATTATCCAGTCCTGCAACATGCTTTCTCCACCGCTGCGAAAAATGGAAGGTTGCTGTACGATATCATGACGGAGCGCTATGAGATCACGACCCAGTTGCAGAAAGCGCTATCCCACCAAACCAACTTATTCGGAACGTTGGAAACAGGGTCGATGGACAATCCTGCCATTACAAAGGAAAGCGTTCATCACTATTTTAAATATGTTTCGGGTGTGCCGCTTATTCGGCCGGCCTGGTTTTTTGATGTTGAACAGCAAGGTGAAGGTATCGTGGATGTTTCGACTCACTTGGTCGACCTGATCCTATGGGAGTGTTTTCCCGAACAGATCATCGATACCAATGAGGTTACGGTGGAGAAAGGGACACGCTGGGCGACGGAGCTGACACCTGCCCAGTTCAATCGTGTTACCGGCTTGAATGAATATCCGGAATATCTGCATAAGGACCTGGTCAGGGATTCCATTCTCGCCGTGTATGCCAATGGAGCCATCAACTTTTCCGTCAAAGACGTTCAGGCCAAAGTCTCCGTGACCTGGAACTATGAGGCGCCTGAAGGGGCTAAAGACACCCATTATTCGATTATGCGGGGCACCAAAGCCAACCTGGTCATCCGTCAGGGCGCGGCGCAACAGTACCACCCTACCCTTTATGTTGAACCGGTCGACGGAGAAAATGCTGCTGCCCTCGAAAATCCCCTTGCGCAGTCCATTCAGGATCTGCAAAGCACCTATCCGGGGATCGGCTATCAACCTTCGCACCTGGGAGACGGCTGGGAGATCATCATCCCGGACTCTTACGATGTAGGTCATGAAGCCCACTTTGGCCAGGTAACCGAACATTTCCTCGAATATCTGGCCAAAGGCAAATTACCGGACTGGGAAGTGCCGAATATGCTGACGAAGTACTGGGTGACGACGAAGGGGTATGCGATGAGCCGGTAAAAGCCTTACGGTGTTCACTTGGGATTACTGCCTCCAGTTGCAAAAATCTCAATGGTCAAATTGCCGAACCTTCGGCAGGAAGTGCAAGGATAAGAAGAGTAGCGCCAGAAGAAAGAGCAGCAATCCTGCCAATCCGAAAATCCCGGAGATCCCAAAGGGCCTGATCAAAGGTTGCGCAACAAAGGGTGAAAGGAACTGACCCAGAAACCAAAACATGGTGAGTTTTCCGATTTCCTGTCCCCGGATTTCAGGAGGTGCCAGTAGCATCACCCACATATTGGTATTCGGCATCATCGCTCCAATGCCCATTCCGATAAAAAATAATGACAAGACGGCAAGTGGATAGGTTGCTGTGAGTGCCAAACAGGTAAACCCGATTCCCATTAACCCATACCCGATAAAATAAACAGAGGAAAAAGACCTCTGCCCTTTGATTCGGTGGTACCAATACGAGGAAATGGCGGAGGAAGCCGTGCTGGTTGCCAGAGCCATCCCGATCAATGCATTTCTTCCTACCCCCAAACTGACCAGATGAAATGGGATCTGCACCGGAACCAGAAAAAAAGCGATCCACATCAGTAAGGTATTGACGAAAAGAATGAAGATAAATGCAGGGGCTTTGACCTGCCGGGAAGGGCCTTGTCTTATGGTCTTAATTGCTTCCGGCTCATAGAGGAAGCGCCAGGTCAAAGGCAGAATAACCAACGCAAGCAAGTAAAGAAGAAAAGGATAGCGCCAACCAACGTCTGCCAGAAACCCGCTTAACGTTAAAAACAAGATGCCGCCAATCGACATAAAGGCAATTTGGATCCCTACAAATCGCTGACGTTCTGCCCCGGAATAATAGTCAGCCACTAACGTGACGACGATCGTCATGGAAATACCGACGGCGACGCCTAGCAACGCCCGGGCAACCAAAAACGCATAGATGTTCTGGAGATATATACCTGCCGAGCCAGCTACCGTGTAGAGCAACAGTGCTCCGGTGAGTAATTTCAATCTCCCAAAGCGATCGATCAGTTTTCCGGCTATCGGGGCGGTTGCGGCTATAAACAGGGCAGGAATGGTCAGGATCAACCGTACTAAAAAAGCGGCATGAGGCTGATCGCTGAAGGCTTTGGTCATCTGGGGCAATACCGGTGAAATGGTGATGATGGACATGATGGTCAGACTGCTCACCAGCAAAAGGGTCCATTTTGTCATACTTGCACGGTCAGGGGCCATGGTTCTTTGCTTCTCTCGGTTGGCAAGATAGCGAGAGAATCGGACATCCGGTGATTGCCCAAAAGGTAAGATATACACCTTCGTGTCCGTACAGTAAACCTTCTCCTTTCTGCTTTCGTTATTTACTGCATGAGAAGAAAACAGGCTTTGGTTCATTGGAATGGTGAAATGACCACGGCACTGGCACTATACGAAGCCAAAGTGAGGCACAATGTGCATCCGGTAACCTTGCTAACGCCGATCGCACAACCGGCCAATCAAAATGCGACCCAGGGCCTCGCCGCGCACCTGATCGAACGTCAGGCCATGAGCATGGGTCTGCCCCTCCAACCCATCTATCATACGGAAGAAGCAGACAGCGATGAAATGTGCCGCAACTGGCAGGCCGTCATTGGCCCCTACCGTACGTCGGTGGGCATCGATTGGCTGGTTGCCGAGGAGGTGGATGAAAATCTTTTACAACATGTCGGGGTGGAATTGGTCCGGCCGCTGGCAGGGATGGAGGGCGCCGAACTGGCCGATCGCTTTTTAGGTGCCGGATTTCAGGCCTGGGTCAGCGCTGTCAATGCTTCCTGGCTGGAAGGTGATTTCGTGGGCCTGGCTTACGATGAATACTTTGTCCGGTCCCTGCCAAAAGGCGTGGATCCATTTGGACGTCGAGGAGAATTCCATACCTATGTATACGATGGTCCCCTTTTCCGGCGTCCGGTTCCGGTGGTAGCAGGCGATCGTTTTTTCAAGAATTGGAGTTTTTCAGCGAGATTGCAGGCGTATTGGTACGTGGGCCTGGAGTTGACGCAATAATTATTGCACCTGAGCGGCGTCGAGGTAAAACATGTGATTGACCGCGCTCTGGAAAGCTTCCAGTAAGTGTTTTCCAAATCCGTTGGGGCGGGCAAGTATCAGGTAAATGCAATGGGATTTTCCGGTACGGCGAGTGGCCATGTATCCGTAGACATCCTCTTCTCCCAGACGTCCTCCCATCTCAAAAAAGTCCAGTTGACCCAGACCGGTCATGATCGGCCGGATCAAGGTAAGATGAAGGTCGTATTCTTCCCGGACCAGCATGTAGGGAAGAAAATCCTCCTTTTGCCGGGGCAGCCGGATCAGGTCGTAACTGTTGATCAAGGCTTTGATGGCCGCATGGTTTTTGGGTTGATCCATCATCGGTGTGTTTACTTCATATAACGAGGACAACATAGTCAGATTGTTTAGTATATAGGATAGACGGTGTTAAAGTCCCTAAGGTTGCACCACCTTCCTAAAAAAACATTAATTGATAGGTTAATTGAAGTTAAACGCAAGGTTTTTCAACCTGGTATGCCATTATTCCCATCTATTGCATAAGTATAATTATTCATGTGTATATAGCTGTATATCAAATATTTTAACGAAGGTTAAAGTTTGGCTTCACCTTAAATAAAGCGGAATACCCCGGTTAAATCCAGATTGATTTTTCTGTCCGATAAATGATGTAAAAAATTGTCACAAACGTTAGGTGTATGAAATACACTATAACCTGAAAACCAAACTGCAATGGAATGCAATTGAAATGGTATTTTTATCATTCGAATCGTTTAATTGCAAAAACGGATGGTCACTATGAATGGGAAGCGGATGGGCAGATCCTTTGGTTTGATTGGAATGATCCTTTGTTGCCTGTTAACAAATCTATTGGCACAGACAGGGAATGATGGTGGCGACCTTTTTTTATCCGATCGTCCGGTAACCCGGGCTTTTCGCCTGGAGCACGAGCCAGTGATCGACGGCATGATCCTGGAAGACTCCGCTTGGGCGAGTATGCCATCCTTTGGCAACCTCCGGCAGGCGCGTCCCTATGCCGGCCATCCGGCCACCGAAAAGACCGACATCCGCATTGGCTATACCGATGAAGTATTTTACCTGAGTGTGATCTGTTACGATGCCCATCCGGAAAAGTTGGTGGTATCAGATGCCCGGCGTGATGCTCCCCTTGACGGCACCGATGCATTTCTCTTTATCCTGGATACCTATCACGACGGTCAGAATGGTTTTGTATTTGGCACCAACTCCCTGGGTGTGGAGTACGACGCCCAGGTGGATAAGGAGGGTCAGGGCAATCAGAATACCAACCGGCAGCAGGGAGGTACGGTAGGAGGTTTTAACCTCAACTGGGATGCATCCTGGGAAGTTAAATCGCAAGTCACTCCTTATGGTTGGACGGCCGAATTTGCCATACCATTCCGCACCCTGCGTTTCAAATCCGGAGAAGATGTCACCTGGGGCATCAATTTTCAGCGTAACATCCGGAAATCCAACGAAGTGGCCTACTGGGCCCCGCTGCCCATCCAGTTTGACCTGAAACGCCTTTCACTGGAAGGAACCCTGGAGGGTCTGGATCTGAAAAGTCCCGGCAACCTCAAGATCATACCATACGCCCTGCTCAATGTCCATCAAAACAAGGTGGACGCCGACGACAAAGTCCATGCAGACCCGGAAGTTGGTGCCGACGTGAAATACAGCATAACTCCCAGCCTTACACTGGATCTCACTTACAATACCGACTTCGCGCAGGTCGAAGTAGACGACCAGCAGGTCAATCTGGACCGTTTCAATTTATTCTTCCCTGAGAAACGCCCCTTTTTTCTGGAAAATGCCGGACAATTTTCGGTCGGCAGCCCGGGTGAAGTAGATCTGTTCTTCAGTCGCCGCATCGGTATCGACAACGATGGCAACCAGGTCCCCATCATCGGCGGTGCACGATTGTCCGGCAAAGTCAATAAGACCAACATCGGACTGTTGACCATGTTTACTGAGCCGGTGGAAGAAAACAACATCCCGCGGAATAATTTTACGGTCGCCCGCATAAATCACGAGGTGGGCCGTTCCGCCATCGGCGCCGCCTACATTGGCAGACAAGGACTGGGAGACGAAAGCGGTGATTTCAACCGGGTATATGCCCTGGATGGTCGCCTGGGTCTGGGCAAAAAAGCCCAACTCTCCGGCTTCTACAGCAAGAGTTCCACACCGGGCATCGACGAGGGCGATCATGCCCTCAAATTTCAGTCCCGCTATGAGTGGAACGGTCTGGAAGCCAACCTGGCCTATACCGAAGTGGGAGCAGGATTCAATCCCGAAGTCGGCTTCCTGTTGCGGCAGGCATTCCGCAAACCTGAATTTCTGGTTCTGCAGCGTATCCGCATGAACAACAAATTCGGATTGCTTGAACTGCGTCCCCACATATCTTACCGCAGCTACTGGAATTTTGACAATTTCCTCGAGACCAGTTTCCTGCATATGGACAATCACTGGGAGTTTGTCAACGGCATGGAAGCACATACCGGCATCAATTTCACCATTGAAGGTGTGGTCGAAGATTTTGAGATCGCCGAAGGAGTCGTCGTACCGAAAGGAACCTACCGGCATAAGGAAGCGCAACTGGTCTACTTCACCAATCCCAGCAAGCCGCTCAGCATCAACTTGCGCTCGGTCCTGGGTGGATTTTTCGGTGGAAAACGGTACAACAATTCGGTTACCCTCAGTGTCCTGGCCGGTGATAAATTCAATTCTTCCCTCGGCCTGAGCCGGAACGACATCAAACTTCCCTATGGTGATTTCAATACCAATATCTTCATCGGACGCTTCGCCTACTCGTTCACACCAAGGACCTACGTCCAAAGCCTGGTGCAGTACAACAGCGTGATCGATCTATGGTCTGCCAACATCCGTTTCGGCTGGCTGCAACAAGCCAATACCGGATTGTTTGTGGTGTTGAATTACAATAAGGGCGACTTTGGCGAAATCGACAACCGCAGTTTCATTGTAAAATACAGCCGGGTATTTGACGTGATTAAATAGGTTGGAAGGGAACCACAGAGGGACACGGAGTTTGGCACATACTGGCTCTAAAATGTTGGATGTTGGATGTTGGATGTTGAATGTTTAATGTTTAATGCAAACCACATAATTCAACAAAATAAAAGCAGTCATTATTTGTCTCTAATTCGAAAATTTAGCACCCAATCGATAAATTATTACATAGTCCTTTTTATCATTTAGTTCCACTTTATCAGACAGCAGATTACGTGCTTTAGTATTGTCTTGCTCAAGAAAGGCAGCAAATCTAGATCCCCATACTGCATTTAGTGGTAGGTTGCCAAGTAGGTCTTTCTCAACAATATTAAATCCAACAATATCATTTCCTTGAATCCATAAAAAGTATTTTTCAAAAATCGTGGAATTCGAAATAAATATTCCAAAACCTTTTTGTGATTGTATAGGGCAAAAATACCTGAATATTCCACTTTCCTCAGAAACAGAACGAGCCAAATTATTTAGGTCATCTTCAGTCTTAATTGATATAAATCGATCCGGATGAAAGGTAATACAAAATTGTGCACTGATAGATTCTAGATTTCCGTCAATTTGATAAATACAGGGATCATATTGTCTCACATAATAACATTTGTCACCTATAGTATTTGAATATCTTTCACTTTCAATCCCCATTTGTAAATATGGATTCGAATTTACTGTTAAAAAAGAAAGCAGAGATCCAGTTGTCCTAGAAAGTATCGCTACTTCATGATCGTCATTTGATCCATTAGACAAACCATCCGTATCAAAGACAACAGTCTTTCCTCCCAACAAATTGAATGAGCGGTATGAATAGGGCAATAAAATTGATCGACCTTCAACCATATTTAAGTCATATATCCTTACTTTGTTTTTCAAATAGTCTAGTAAATAAATAGAATCATTATAAACTTGACAATCCGTAACTCCAGAAAAATCATATATACCATCATAACCTCCCCATCTATTAATGCTTTCATATCTAGGTCCACCACGATATACATAAACTAATTTCTGATATATATCTCTTGAATACACAATAAATGTTGAATCATCTTCTGCTAAAAATATTTTTGAAACTGGATAAACATAATGCCCTGTAGCATCTAAATTTAGCTCTATAACCTGATCTATCTCAAAAAGATCCCAGATACTTACATTTTCAAGTTTATTAAAATCATATTCCAACGAGATTAATCCATTGTTTTGAGTCTGCTTCTTACATCCAATAAACAATATGAACAGAATACAATAACCAATCTGATGTAATATATTCACTTATCTTATGTATATTTAAAAGTACCAATTGGACAATTAAAAACTATCCAATTGGTACATATTAGTATTAATTTATTGCTGGCTACCGCATACTTCATCACACGATTGTTGGTTTGACACATTACAGTACAACCCATCGTAGTCACACATCATATGCCACTTTTGACAAGGGCATAGTGTATGCCTTGGATAGCAGACAACTCCATTTGGCCCACCGTCACATGTTGTTGTACT
Organism: Saprospiraceae bacterium; assembly: GCA_020436785.1. Taxonomy (GTDB): domain Bacteria; phylum Bacteroidota; class Bacteroidia; order Chitinophagales; family Saprospiraceae; genus JAGQXC01. The sequence goes on from JAGQXC010000237.1 coordinate 7,896, forward strand.
TGCGTCCTTAATAAAAAAAAACATGACGAATACAGCCGATAATAGCTTTAAGTATTTCATATGCTAAAAATTAAATGTGAATTAATGCTTGGTAGCAAAATGGATCGTTAATATTAAATTACCCCCGCCCTGTAAAAAAGTCAAGTAAAATGTTAAATTTAACTATAAAATTTTAATATAAATTAATATACAATAATAGTGATATTTGTTGTCTCATTGACTCGTACATCCTTCACTCATGATAAATTTTCGCGAAACTCTGTGCAGTACTCTATGCACTTCTGAGGTTCTCTATACATTCAACCTTCAACACTCAACATTCAACCTTTATAAATCTACATCGCTTCACCCTTCAGGTTTACCAGGAATTCCACCAGGTTGCGGATCTCCCGCTTATCGAGCAACAGTCCCTGATTGGGCATGCTGGAAGGCATGTTGTCGCGCTTGGTAATGCGACTGACTTCGACTTCCAGTGGTTCGGCGGCATTGGTCTTCAGGACGAGTTCTTTAGGTGATTCTTCCATCAGGATGCCGGTCACGGTCTGGCCATCGGCAAGTGTAAGCGTCACGACGCCATATCCGGGCGCGATGCGGGCACTGGGGTCGACGAGCGCTTGCAGGATCTGTTCCCGCGTCAGCTTGGATCCGATCGCCGTCAGGTCGGGTCCGACTTCTCCACCCTGTCCGTTAATGGCATGACAACGGACGCATTGTGCAGTAGGATTATTGTTGAAGACCCACCATCCGGCACGGCGGTCTCCTCCGTACAGCGCTTCCGCATACGCAGCGAGGGGATCCTCCTGATTGGCATGGATGGCATCCACCTGGGCCGTAAGCACCTGGTTGCCATTTTTCTGAACCGCTTCAAACAGGTCGAGCTGGATCTCTTTGGATAGCTTGTCGTTTTTCAATCTGGTCATCAAGGTGCTTAACACCGGGGTGGTTTTATCGGCAGGCATGTCGGCTAAGGCCCTTAGTACCGCTTGCTGTTCCCGCGTGGTACCCACTGAAAAGATCGGATCGACGATGCCCGGCAATTTATCCTTGGCGATGTTCAGGACACCGAGCAGTCCCACTGCGGTGGTCCGGACGCTGGCATCCTTATCCGCCATGCCCTTTTGAATCAGTGCTTCCATGTCCGGAACGCGCATGGCTGCCAGGGCATTCAGCATGGCTGAACGTACATCCGCCTCTTTGCTTGAAGTCATCAATGCAGTCAATTTCTCCTCAAAACCCTTGATTTCCAATCCGGATACCACTTGAGAAGCTGCTACCAGCACGTCCGCATCTTTTGATTGCAACAGGGCATCCAGGTGTGGCTGTACCGCCGCCACGGCCGGGGCTGCATCGTGTTTCATTTCGCCGCGGTAACGGCCGTCCACACGGTCCAGGACTGAAGGCTCATCCCAGTGCGCCAGGATGTGCAAGGCCTCCGCCCGCATTGCCGGCGACACGCCGGTGCGGGTGGCAAAATGGATCAGGGCATCCACCTGCTCCTGTCCACCGATCCGCAGACAGGCATTCATGCAACGGCGCAGAAGGGCCTCCGAAGTGGATGTCGTGGTATTTAACAATGCCGCCAACGACGGCATGGCATCCGGAATCGACCAATCGTCGTTGATCGCCCGGGCCGCTTCTGTCACGACAAATTCGTCATTATCCTTTAAATAGCCGGCCACCTTGGGGCTCTGCATCTGGCGCAAGGCTACCACGGCTGCTGTCCGAACGGCCACGCTCGGATGGTTGGTGAGGCTGGCCAGTTTATCCGCGTTCCCGATGCGGGCCAACGCAATCATACCAGCGTGACGCAACCACAGGTCCTGGTCATTATTGGCTTCCAGCATGGCCAGAATGGGCTCGGTAGCCTCTGCATCCTGCATCCGTCCGAGAGCCTGGGCAGCCTTCATCCGCACGCGGGCATTTTCATGTCGGAGGAAGGGCCTGATTTGTGATGCGGCATCCCGATACCGGATGTCGCCCAATACATCGATGGCCTGGGTGGTGATTTCCACATCGGCATCTTGCAGCAAGGGCAATATGGCCGTGGCCTGGGTCGCGTCTTTGCGGGCCAGCTGAGCGATGCCCCAAATGCCATGGATGCGTTCGAACTGATTGGCCTTCTGATCGATGGCCTGTTGAAAGGTTGCTGCGCTGCCGTTACCTTTTGCAGCCAGGGCAAACTGGGCTTTCAGGCGAACCCGCATATCTCCATACCCGAGTAATTCCAGCAAGCTGGTGGCATTCTGGGCAGAATAATCCAATTGCATCAGCTGGGCGGTTTCCTGGCGTTCTGCCTTCAGGTCGTTGGTCTCGGGAGTAACATCCAGCTTCCATACCCGGCCATAATTTTTGGTGTCCCAGCCATTGATCCAGTCTGCTACATACATCGCACCATCGGGGCCAAACTGAATATCCGTCGGCAGAATGCCCCGGACAATGGCCTGCTCTTCGGCCAGTTCAAACGAGGCACCTTTTGGCTTCAGGCTGAAAGCCCAGATGGGTGATCTCGCCGGCGTGCCGGTGAATTCAACCAGGAAAAACTTGTTTTGCCAGGCTTTACCCAGGGCGGTACCCGGATTAAACAACATTCCGGTAGGTCCATTGTGGTAATTCTGGATGGGTGGCAGAAAATAAGCGGCCTGGCCATCCCAATGCGGTGTGAACATGCGTTCATCCATCCATACTTTATAACCATTGTTCTTGGGGTCGGTGTATTTACCAAATTGCCAGTTGATCCGCCAGCCTGAATCCGAACCATCGATCAGATGGACCAGGCGTTCACTCTCACCTCGGTGGTCCCCGTCGTTGTCGGAACTGATCAGGTTGCCATAAGCATCAAAGACAAATTCATGAGTGTTACGAAGTCCGTGGGCAACTACTTCGAAATCACTGCCGTCCGGATTACAACGAACGATCACTCCCTGGTTGGGGTATTTGTATTGTTGGCCATCCGGGGCGGTAATGTTGGCACCCGGATCACCGATTCCCCAGTAGATTTTTCCGTCCGGACCGACGATCAATCCCGACATGCCATGCCCTCCGAATCCGATGTGCACATTAAATCCGTGACTCAAAGAGGTCTTTTCATCGGGTATGCCATCACCGTCCGTATCCTGCAGCCGCCACAGGTCCGGTCCAATGCCAACAAAGAGATCGTTGTTGTAGTATAATACGGCATTCATAACATCGGTTACCTCATCATGAAAATCGTTCACGACACGGGTTGAAACATCGGCGAGACCGTCGTGATCGCGGTCTTGCAAGCGCCAAACCTCATCCCGCTCCACGGCCAGATCATGCCAGTCATGAATGCTGTCGTGGTTCAGGTCTTCCAACCAGGCATTCGCTTCACTTTTCTCCGGAGCGAAGGTTTCATGCAGGAAGGCTCGCCGGTCTTCGACGTCCTGCATCTTGATTGATGCGGTCATCCAATCCTGATGCCCGCGAATATCGAATTCCGAATGCTTTTGCCGGTTGGTCCGGGTGAGGTACAGAGTGCCCTGATCATCCATGGTCATGGCGATGGGATCGGGAGCCAGCGAATCGGAAGCCCATAAGGTAAATTGCAGTCCATCAGCTACTTCCAGTGCCAGTGAGGACTCAATCCGTTCGGCATGTGCCCGGGCACTATCGGCCGTTAATTCTTTTGAAATAATTTGTTCTTTGGCTACTGAAGGTTCCTGCGAGGTGCCGCAGGATGATATCCAAAGTGAGGCGATGCCCAGGGTCAGGCTTACGAATAGCAAACGAATTTTCATATCCAGCAAAATTAGGTGTTGAAAATACACATTTAATTTGAGCACCTTAAAACAGTGGAAGCCAAAAACCCATTCACCGGCTAATTCTGTGGACCATTCCGGTAACCTTATCGACCATTCCAGAGAGACTGCCATTGCTGTACCCGTTCTTCCAGCAGGTGTAAGTCCTGTGCCAGCGTATCCTGCAGAATCACATTATTGATTTTCGTAATGTTATCTTCAGGTGTGCGATTGTAGCGGATCGGCGGTAAGCCGTCATTGCAGGATAAGACATTGTTCTCAATCCGGGCTGATGCGGCACGGTGAAAACGCAAGGGAGACATGGCAATGTGGTAGATGATATTGTCCGAAATGACCAATTCTTTGGTGCCTTCATCCAGAAACATGCCATTGCTTTCTGCGCGGCCGGCATTAATGGACACATCATGAATGAGGTTACCGGAGATGCGACTTCCTGGCTGACGGCCCAGGCTGTAAACACCCCCACCATCACTGAGTATCCCCATGATGTGGTGAATGTGATTGTCCAAAACGGCATTCTCAAGGCAGGGCGTAGGGACGGTATCCCACATCCAGCCGATGGAAATGCCGGAATAGGGCAGCTTACTTATTTCATTGGAATCGATGGTCGTGCGGGCAACCAGGCCGCACCAGATACCCACGGCGCCATAAAAAACCGTTCCGCAATCATTAACCCGGCAATGGGTGATGCGGTTATCCGAACTGACCTGTTGGGGTACCGCCTTCCACCAGGGCTGTCCTTCCACCTGACGATCCTGGCCTTCACCGATGTTGATGCCATTTCCGGCTACATCTTCGATCGTGCAATTCACCAGCTGATTATCGTGACTGTTTTTGCCGATGCTGACTCCGGATCCTCCCAAATGCCGGAAGGTACAATTCCGGAAGACCGCCTCCCGGGTTTCTTCCAGCTCTACCGCAGCCGGAATGGGACTCCATCCGGTCGCTTGCGGTGACCGGTCGTCAAACATACAGGCCTGAATGCCGGGATAGCCGCGATCCGGAATCGGCCAATCGGTGTGCTCGAAGGTAATGCCATTGAATTGAATCGCCTGGCTGCCCTGAAGTTGCAGCAACGTAGCCGTCTGGGACACCCAGGCCGATAGGTTTTCCCTGGTTTCTCCCGGCAGAGGCCGGTAATAGATCCTGCGGGCCGCCTGATCACAGAACCATTCACCCGGGTCATCTAAAAAATTTCGGGGCGTTTTCCAAATAATAGCGGGGATGGGGCTCCCAGCCGGTCAGGGTAAAAAAATCCAGGGAACGGGTGCCAATGGTATCCCGCGCCACCAGATGCCGGGCATCCCAATCAATATCCGCCACGGGTATCCGGCTGATGGACCAGTCGTGCAAAAAAACCAATTCGAGTCCCTTCACTTCGGCAATTTCAGGGATGTCCCCTTCCTGGAAGAAAAAATTGGTCCGGTTGTCCGCACCAGCTTTGGCCATTCTCAGATAACCCTGGTTCGGCCATCGGGCGCGCACAGCACGGTGATCGTTGATGTATAGTGAACGGAAGGGTTTGGTCAGGACATCCGGAAGTGGTGCAGACCATAGACCATCTCCTTCATCCACCCATCCGGTGATGGCCACACCAGCACTAATCACGGGATGAGCTCCCGGCAGGGATTCCCAAATCATTGTTGCCTTCAGCATTTCGCCGGAAAACTTAAGGGTATGGGCAACCGGATAACGGCCGTCGGCCAATTTCACAATAAATGCTCCTGCAGCTTCCACATCCCGGCTGCGACGGAGGACTTCATCGAGGCTGGCGATGGGTTGGTCCCTGGTGCCAGGATTGGTATCGTCTCCATCCGGCGAAACGAACATTTCAAAAACAGAATGATCCAACCGGGCACATCCGTTAAAGATCAAAAGACTAACAGCGATCAATACGCTGGTCAACCAATACCTGAATAATCCCCTATTCGTCATGCCTTTAAATTACAATGATTCGATTGCTTTGTCCCCTGAAAATATCAATCTTTTCCGCTTAAAACGTGATGGTCAGACCACCATCAACCGTCAGGACCGAACCGGTAATGTAAGAGGCATCCGGACCGGCTAAGAACCAGGCCACCCCCGCGATTTCCTCTGGTTGGGCGGGCCTTTTCAAAGGCAGGTGATCGTATTTTACATAATTGTCATGAAACCATTGGCTTTCCAGCTCATTTTTACCGCCTTTAACCGACATGGGGGTATCGACAAAACCCGGAGCAATGGCATTCGCGAGAATTTGCCGAGGAGCCAGCTCAACTGCCAGGGATCTGGTCAATTGGGTCACCGCAGCCTTGGCCATGCCGTACGCCGAGCTGCCGTAAACGACACGTTCATGATGGATGGAAGTGATGTGGATGACACGACCACCATCCTCCAGCAAAGGGATTAAAGCACGGCATAGTCTGGCTGCCCCGAACAACATAATTTCCAAAGGCCGTCGCCAGAGTTCCCAATCCGGTTCATTGATGGGTTCACCTCCTGACACACCGGCACTATTTACCAGTGAATGAAACGTGCCAAATTCCTTTTTGACCACTCCAGCAAATCGCTGGATACTTGTTGCATCCGCAAGGTCGATGGCATGCGCTTGGTGACCGGTCCCGGGCAGTTCCTTCACAACCTCTTTGACCGCCGTCCAATCCGGAGCGCCAATCATCACTTGCCAGCCTTCCTCTGCAAAACGGTGAGCGATGGCTTTTCCTATCCCTGATGACCCCCCGATTACAATTAGTTTATTTTGCATTTTACTGAACGAACCAATTTGATGCGTTGCTCTGACAATTTACAGGAATGGCCAAAATTTTTCAGTCTTCAGGCGGCGTAATGACCCAAATGGTGACCCCTGGATAAAAAACAGTCTGAGTATTAAACTTCAAATCACGCATTATGCCGGCAAACGCACTCCTTCTTTTCTGGATTTCCACCCTAATCCTGTGCATCTACGGCCAGGCGGTGGCCCAATCCTTTTCACTTGGCCTGGGCACATCAATCGGGGGGATCCATTGGGAATATTACGATTTGCAGAATTACCGTGAAAAACAATATGAAGGATTAAGGGCAGGGTTGGCCTTCCATGCGGGACTGAACCATCCGTTGATCGGGCGGCTGGGTTGTTTCAGTCAATTAACCTGGCAGTCCTCCGGGGGGCGCTACGCCGCGAACGAAGAATCCGCCAATTACCTCTTTCAGGGGGCAACCGCTGTCCGCATGACTTATCTTGGCCTGGCTTCCGGGATGTATTACACCTTGATCAACCAGGGGCTGCAAGTTAACGTCCAGTTGGCCCCGCGTCTTGATTATCTGTTAACCGGAGCCAGTCAGCCGCCACTGCAAGCCATCCGGGATGGCAAAGGGCTCAACCGGATCAATTGGGGCATTACGCCCGGGTTGACCTTCGGACGGCGTGTTGGTGAAGGCCTGCTTGATTTGCAACTGGCCTATCAACATCGATTTCGGCGAGTGGTGAATTTAAGCCCAAGAATACAAGGTCAATTTGAGTATGGAGGCGCTGTCGCCAGGGATGGAAATGCGAACATACTCGTTCAATATTCCTGGCCATTAACTCCGCGAAGAAGCTGACAATTCTTCAAAGACCTTCCTTTCCATGTTCGGCGGGACAGTACATCTGCTCCGTTAAAATTTCTTTAAAGTCGACTTTGCTGAAGTGACATCCTTCCTGACAGGTGTTCTTTCCCTTACAATCCTTTACCAAGAATGTCTATTTCAAACGAAAATCAAAAAGAAATTATGAAACGCTTTGCAATCTATGTATTCGCAGCCGTCCTGGGAGGAATCATCACCCTTGGTGGTGCCAAATTACTGGGATACGGCAAAGAAGTTCAAATCAAAACCATACCCTCCAATTCATTCGCACATATGGTCAAAATGCCGGTGGCGGGAAATGAAACCACTTCCAACGTCCCGACTTTTGACTTCTCGTATGCCGCGGAAAAGGCGCTTCCAAGCGTTGTGCACATCCAGGCAACCATGCGGGTTAAAGATCGCGGCATGGCCAATGGGTTTGACATGCGCGCACTGCCTGATCCCTTCCGTCAATTCTTTGGTTATCCTCAGGATGGTCAGGGTGGCCAGAACGACCAGGGGGAAGAACGCGTACAACAAGGCAGCGGCTCGGGCGTGATCATTAGTCCAGATGGGTACATCGTCACCAACAATCACGTGGTAGCAGATGCGGACGAACTTACGGTGACCCTGAATGACCATGAGATCTACGACGCCGAGGTGATCGGGACCGATCCATCGACCGACGTGGCCCTGATCAAGATTAAAGGCCACGACCTGCCTGCCATCGACTTCTACAATTCTGACCAGATCAAAGTCGGTGAATGGGTGGTTGCCGTGGGCAATCCCTTTAACCTGGAGTCGACCGTAACTGCCGGCATTGTCAGTGCTAAAGCACGGAACATCAACATTATGCAGGACAAGACACCGATTGAATCCTTTATTCAAACGGACGCCGCCATCAACCCGGGTAACTCGGGTGGTGCGTTGGTCAACCTGCAGGGCCAATTGGTGGGCATCAACTCAGCCATTGCCTCTCCGACCGGGGCGTATGCCGGCTATGGATTCGCCATTCCGAGCAATATCGTACGGAAAGTCGTTTCCGACCTCAAAGAGTACGGTGTCGTCCAACGGGGATTCATCGGTGCGCTCATCCGTAACATCGACGGCAACCTGGCCAAAGAAAAAGGCTTAAGCTCGACAATGGGTGTCTACGTGGATAGCCTGACCGAGAATTCTTCAGCCGCCGAAGCTGGTATCCGTACCGGAGATGTTATTGTGGCAGCCGATGGCGTGCAAACACCAAACTCTCCGAAATTACTGGAAATGATCGGACGTCACCGTCCGGGTGACAAAGTCGATCTTACGGTCCAACGCAAAGGAGAAGAGAAACAAATTGCTGTCATTCTGAAAAACCGGGAAGGGAATACCGATGTCATTAAGAAGGAGGCTCCTTCGGAAATCATGGCCCGACTTGGCGCATCCTTTGAACCTTTGAGCAAAGAAGAATCCAGAAAGCTGGATGTGGATGGCGGATTAAAAATCACCAACCTGACGAATGGTAAACTGGCCAATCAAACCAACGTCCAGGAAGGATTTATCATTACCAAAGTGGACGGCAAAACGGTAACCAGTGTCGATGACCTGACGCGGGTCCTGGATCACAAGAAAGGAGGAATATTAATTGAAGGCCGTTATGCAAATAGCCCCGAAACCTATTATTTCGGACTAGGCCTCTAAAATTATAGTTGCAGTCATTTTTGAATTGTTGGTTCTAACTTTTGTTATGCAATTGCGTGCCTTCGCCCGAAGGCGCGCTTTGCATTTTTAGACCCACCCTATAACCCATTTCCTATTAAATAATCTATATCAAATATTTTTCCCCAGGTAACTACCTGGGGGATTTAAGAACATATATTAATGTTTTATTAAAGTGGTCGTATTATTTGGTTCTGGCAATTATATTATTAAATTAATATTAACTAAAGAGAAAATAAATTCTCAGCGAAGACCAATCGTGAGGATTTAAATTTTATAACCTAAAATAATTTCAAACAATGAAAAAGTTAGCATTATTTCTAACATTTTCAATGGTTGCAATGTCCGGGCTGTTGGCCCAAGCTCAAACCGAGTTGTTTACAGCAAAAATTGAAGAAGGCCAAATGCCCAAAGATATTATGGCAGCCATCGAAAAAGATTTCCCCAAGATGATCGCGAAAGATTTCCGGTCGATTCCCGGCGAATTCATCGATGGGACTTTCGTACTTAACAGCGACAATGTTAATACGTACAATAACCAAATGTACCGGATTTACCTCGAAAGTGATGGATTCGAAGCCACGTTATATGACGAAAAAGGGAATCTGGTTTCCGCCAGAGAAACCTGGAAAAACAAGCCATTACCGAAAAAAGTCGCCAAGACCATCGGTGAGCTCTATCCGGGCTGGGCGATGCACTCCAACTACGAACGCATTACCATCAATAAAAATGAAATGCGCAATGCCTATTACCGGGTTGTCCTGTCCAAAGATGACCATAAGATGAAAATCACGCTTGATGAGCTTGGCCATGAAATAGAAGAAGGATCCATGGACGCCATGTAACCTGCTTTTTAATTCTTCCAAACTAAATACTAAGGGCGGCATTTACACCGCCCTTATTTTTTATAATTACTGCTTTTATTCTCATGACAGCCATTCTCCACTTTGGTCTATCCAACACGTAATAAACTATATTAAAATTATATTAAAATCGGTGACACCATCCGATCGCATTGTCCTTTAGATAGATTTTTACCATTACGCTTTTAATGCGAATGTTAAATTCAATCATTCATTAACCGGGCTTCTAATAAAAACGAAACCTAAAAATTTAAGTCATGAAAAAGTTAGCATTTATTCTGGCATTTTCAATGGTTACAATGTCCGGACTTCTTGCACAGTCAACATCCGAATTATTTACCGCCAAAATCAAAAAGGGCGAAGTGCCGGGAGAGATCATTGCCGCCATCGAGAAAGATTTTCCCAAGATGATCGCCCAGGATTTTCAAACCGTCCCCGGAGAATTCATCAACGGTACCTTTGTGCTTAACAGCGAAAACCTCGACACCTACAATAATGAAATGTACCGGATCTATCTGAATGCCAAAAACGGTTTTGAGGCAACGGCCCTGTATGACAAACACGGTCATCTGGTATCGGCACGGGAATATTGGAAAAATAAACCCTTACCGGAAAATGTAGCCAAAGCCGTCGGTGAGCTCTATCCCGGCTGGGCGTTGAATTCTGATTTTGAACGCATCACCATCACCAACAACGACGTAAGGGATGCCTTTTATCGGGTTATTCTGAAGAAAGGTCATGATAAAATGAAAATTACCATGGATGAATTCGGAAATGAAATCGATAAAGGCAATGCAAATACCATGTAGTCTTTTCAGTTCTTCACCTAATTTCAGAAGAGGATGTCTGTTCATTCAGACATCCTCTTTCTCCATTTACCACTGCAGCTATTTCTGTTGAAGACCTCTCCACGTCTTCTGATATTTTAACCACCTGTTCTTACCGCCCCCATTTCTTTTCGTAATTTTAATGCCGGAGACAATGCCATCCTTCGTATGAAATGTCTGATTGTCGACGACAACACCATGGCAAGAACGGTTTTGCGTAACATGGTCAAACAGATTGATGATCTGGTGATCCGGGGTGAATACGCGACGGCCATTGATGCTTTCAATCATCTTCAACGAGAAGAAGTTGACCTCCTGTTGCTGGATGTGGAGATGCCGGGTATGACCGGTCTGGAGTTGATCAAGAGTCTGAAAAAACCTCCTTTGGCCATATTGATCACGGCCAAATCGGACTATGCCGTTGATGGATTCCAGTTGCAGGTGGTGGATTACCTTGTGAAGCCCATCACCCTGGCCCGCTTACTCCAATCCATAAAACGTGCTGAAACCTGGCTGAAGCGTTCCACAGAAAATACCGCTGCCATTAACCCCGATTACTTTTTTGCCCGGGTCAACAATCAACTCACCCGCATCGATTTTGAAAACATCCTTTTTTTACAAGCTATGGGTGATTACGTACTCATCGTAACCCCAAATAAAAAATTCCCCGTTCACAGTACGATGAAATCGCTTGAATCTAAAATACCGTCACCTCAATTTGTCCGGATTCATCGAAGTTACATTGTACATTTATCGAAAATCGCCAACCTGGAAGAAAACTCCCTCCAAATCGGCGATCACATCATACCGGTCAGCGAAAGGTACAAACCGGACTTGCTTGAAAAAATGAATGTTTTATAACTTATGTCCCGGTCCGGAGAAGCTCGACGGTGACCTGAACGGCATGGCTTGTCTTTTCGATTGAGTTTTAAAGGCATCATGTTACTGCGTTACAGCGATCGGCAACTTTTCGTGGATCAAAAACCTTGGTCGGCAACTGCTAATCGTATGACCAAACCATCAAAACGAGACTTCAAACAAGATCACCAGAAACAGGCAGATGATGGCAATCCCGCACCGGCCAGCAACCGTTATCTTTTCTTATTGCTGGGAGTCCTGGTTGCGCTACCTCTGATCGTGTTCTGTGTTTCCTTTGTATTTGACCGCAATGTAACGCGCTTCCTGATCCAATATCCCAGAGAAGGTCATGTCGAGTTGGTGCAACGACTGCTGGATAATGCCTACCAGTCGCAGGCCATCAATTTTCTTGCCGTCTTCTTCATCTTTGCCCTGGGCTTTTTCACCTTCTGGTACATGCGTTATTCCCTCAGGCGTCAACAGGAAGTCATGACCAAACTGCAAGCATCCGAACAGGAACGGCAACGGCAAATCGAACAATTGGATGAATTGGTCACTTATACCAAAGACCTGTATAATCACGCCCCCATCGGCTATCACTCCATCGACGCCAACGGACTGATCCTGGAAATGAATGCCACCGAACTGGAATGGTTGGGCTACCAGGCGTCCGAAGTCATTGGTAAAATGAACTTTGCTGCCCTTCTGCTCCGGGAGAACCGGATCCGGTTCGCGGGTAGCCTGGAAACACTGATTGATAAAGGCGAAGTGAACGAAGAAGAAAGTCTCCTGATCAGTAAAAAAGGAGAAACGATTCCTGTCCTGTTGAGTGCCAAGGCCGTCTATGATGCGGATCACCGGTTCCTTTACAGCCGATCTACGGTTTACAATTTCACCGAACGTAAAAAACTGGAATCCGAGCTGAACAAGGCCTGGAAAGAAGCCGAAAAGTCCAGCCTGCTGAAAGAGCAATTTATGGCCAACATGAGCCATGAAATCCGTACCCCTCTTAACGCCATCCTGGGATTTACAGAATTATTGGGGCACACGGACATCGATTCAACGCAGAAGGATTTCATTCAAAACATCCGGCTAAGCAGTGAGAACCTGCTCTCCATCGTCAATGATATTCTGGATTTCTCCAAGATCGAAGCCGGCGCCCTGAAACTGGAAGAAATTCCCTTCAACCTGTCAGAAGTCATCCAGGCTGTGCAGCAATTGTTTCAATTTCGTGCCCGCAACGAGTTAAATTTTAAGGTCTCTACCGATAAAACCTTGCCCAACCACCTGAAAGGCGACCCCACGCGTTTGTCACAGATCCTGATCAATTTGCTGGGAAATGCCTTCAAATTCACCAAGGAAGGGGAAGTAGCCCTGGAAGTGGCCGATGCAGGCCGGGAAAAGAATAGGCAAACAATCCGGTTTACCATCCGCGATACCGGCATTGGCATTCCTTCCGATCAGATCGACCGGATCTTTGACCGATTTACCCAGGCTACTCCCGACACCACCAGAACGTATGGCGGCACCGGCCTGGGATTGACCATTTGCAAACAATTGGTGGAATTGCAGGATGGCACCATCCAACTGGAAAGCGACGAAAAGAACGGAACAACTTTTAAGGTAACCTTGCCGTATCAGGTAATCCCCGAGACCCAAATAAAACAACCTCCGAAACAAAAATTGTCGGCGACCTCCCCGGACTACCAGGGTGATGTACTCATTGTGGAAGACAATGTGTTGAATGCACGGATATTAAACATTCTGCTGACCCGTTGGGGCTTACGATGCGCTGTGGCAGAGACCGGTGGTGAGGCGCTTGAAATCCTGAAGAAACAGGCCTTTGACCTGATTCTGATGGATATCCAGATGCCGGAAATGGATGGTCATACCACCGTCCGGAAGATCCGTAAAGACCTGAAACTGGACACCAAAATAATTGCCACAACAGCGCACGCCTTTGCCGGTGAGCGTGAAAAGTGCATCCGTAACGGCATGGATGAATACATTTCCAAACCCATCCGGGAAGAAGAGTTACTCCGGTTAATCCGTCGATTCATTCCTGCCCGCAAACAAACGGATGCGGGTGCGCTTCCCCATGACGACCAGACCCGGTCGCAACAGTCCGGTTTTGATCGCAAGTACGTGGAAGAGCTGGCACAACACAACCCGGAAACGCTGAAGGAAATGGCAACCATCTTCCTCGATCAGGTTCACCAAGACACAGACCAGCTGGATAGCGCCCTGGCTAAGCAAGACCACGACACCCTGGTCCGGATAGCTCATTCCCTGCAGAGCACCGCCTCGTACATGGGTTTTGCCGCAACGTTGGGAAAAGATCTGAAACAAATGGAAAAGGAGGCTGCTAAACCGGATCCCGATCTCACTTACCTGCGGGAGTTGTTTCAAAAAATCCAAGGTCAGGCGAAATCTGCCAGCTCATTCATCCGGAATGAATACCTGGAAGACCGGGTATAAACCGCATGCCCACTTCAATGCGTAAAAACTTCCACCGACAGATTTACCGAACTCAACGATGTTATTCGGGATCCTACCGATCAGTCTGACCCGCCTCGTGTAATCCGCGTAACTTCCTTCCATCAATGAACAAATTACACCAATCATGAAACACACTTATCTTGATTCGGAGAAAAGCGAAGATGTCGCCCTGATCAATGGTTACCTGAATGGGGATGGTTCCGGATTTGAAAAATTGTATCGCAAATACCACCACCGGATGTACATCTACTGTCTGAAAGCCCTGCATAATGAGCAGGATGCCCAGGACGTTACCCAGGACATATTTATCAAAGCGTATGAAAACATTGACTCATTAAAAAACCCGGGCCTTTGGGTAGCCTGGTTATTTACCATCGCCCACAATCACATCAATAATTTGCATAAAAAATTAAATAAAATCCACAAAGAACCCATCGGAACACAGTCTAATCTGGTCTCCGATGACAGTGACCTTGAACAGAAAAAAGAACTTGAAAAAAGAATCGAATACATTCCCGAAATACTTTCCAAAATTCCTTCCGGTAAGATAATGCGCATGAAATACCTGGAAGGGAAAAGCATCGAAGAATTAAGTACCACCCTCCATTTGTCGGAATCGGCGGTCAAAATGCGGTTGTTGCGTGGAAGAAACCAAATGGAAAAATATTTTCACCGGCAAATCAGCAGAGCCTGAATTTGATCTATTTTATCTATGATCCGCTTATCCATTCCCGGCATTCTCCAGCCAGTCTCCGGAGCATGTACTCCTATTTCCCGTGATCGTGTAATAACCGCACACCGGATTCCGAAATGTTGTTATTTTAGGTGTTACGGGAGTGATGACCCAGGCGAACCTTCAAAGTAACTCTATCATTTTCAACACTTTAAAGTCCTGTTAATACTGGAAATAACGGAACAGCACTCCATCTGTTGCCGTTGTACAATTAAACAACAGTGGTTCAATGATGCAATAACTCTACGAAATCAATTTTTAAATAAAAGCAAATCATCATGAAAGCCACATTTCTTGCCCTAATAGCTACACTGCTGCTGGCACAGTGGCCCGCCGATACCTTGTCAGCCCAACCCAACCTGCAAACCAGCATCCAATACGAAGTGCCCTACGGAGTTGTCTATCCGGTTTGGGCCTCCAGTAATATGATTCAGGGCCAATTGGCCGTGAACGACACCACGGGCGTCATTGAAAAATTGGATTTTGACGTTCCATTAAATTCGTTTATTGGTCAAAATGCCGGCTACCTGGAATGGCTGGGATACAGCATTACTTTTCCTGATCTGAAGTTCCATAGCAACCGCATTAAGGATCTTGGCGATGGAAAATATGAAGCGGCCGGTTCACTGGAATTTCGCGGCCATTTTACTCCCCTGACCATTAAATACAAACGGGAGGATACCAAAGACTGGATGACTTTTTATGCGGATTTCAGCTTTAATCCCAGGGATTTTTTCATTACACCACCACCCTTCGACCTGGTTCCCAACCGCATTCCCATGAAGGTTAATCTGGTATTCAGTAAAGCCGACATCAAAGAATCGACGGCTTCGAATAGCAAATAATTCCTGAATCTCACCGCATTTGAAAAGGCATCGTATCTTTCTCCATAAGATGCGATGCCTTTATGATTTCCAGCATACAATACCGGCGTTGTGAAATGAAGGACCTTCATGCTTTAAAAGAAGTGTCTGAGTCGACGTTTGCAGTGGCTTTTGCCCGATTTAATACCCCTGAGGACATGCACGAATACATGTCCGAAGCCTTTGCCATCGATCGGATCAGTAAGGAACTGTCGGATCCCGATGTGGCCTATTATTTTGCGGAAGTGCAGGGCAAAATCGCGGGATACATCAAACTCAATGCCCGGCAGGCCCAAACCGATCTGCAAGATCCCCATTCCCTCGAATTGGAGCGGATCTATGTCCTGCAAGCGTACCAGAATCAGGGCATCGGCCAATCCCTCCTGACCGAAGCCATTAGCCTGGCCAAAAAGGAAGGTTGCCATTATCTATGGCTGGGTGTCTGGGATCAAAATGAAGGGGCGATCCGCTTTTACCAACGCCATGGTTTCCGGACCTTTGGCAAACATGACTTCTTTCTCGGCAAGGACCGGCAATCGGATTATTTGATGCGGTATGAGCTGGAGATTTGAGGTTTGGGGTTGGAGGTTTGGGGTTGGGAGAAAAATACGTCTATTCGACATACAGATCTACAACTATACGCATATACACCATTCAGATCTACACCGTACTGATCTACCATTAAACAATAACCCCACACACTAAATTACCTTTCCATGATGCACCACAAGCCACAATCCATATCCGAGCAGAAAGCCATCGATTGGAAAGCTACCTTTTCCGCATTGAAGTACGTGCCACGTTTTTTCCGGGAGATCCGGCAAAGCAGCAAGCTCTATTTTTATACCAACCTGATCTCCATCCTGGTCAACGCGTTCACCCCGGTCATGACATTATGGGTGGGCAAACTACTGATCGACGAGATCATCCTTCAGTCGCGAGCCGGCGATCCGCAGTTTGCCAAGATCTGGCTTTATGTAGGTCTGGAACTGGGTCTGGCCCTGCTTTCCGACTGGATTGGCCGTTTGATTACCTTGACCGACGGGCTGATGGGCGACCTTTATTCCAACGATTCATCGGTCAAAATCATCCGCAAGACCAAAGAGTTGGAAATCAGCCAATTGGAAGATTCGGAATTTTATGACAAGCTGGAAATGGCGAGAATGCAAACCAACAGCCGGGTTGGACTGATGTCAAACACGTTGTCTCAATTGCAGGATCTGATCGTCATAGGTTCCCTGGTGGCCGGGTTGATCTACTTCGAACCCATACTGATCGGGATCCTCATTTTGAGCATCATCCCATCATTTATCAACGAGATGCGGTTCAGTTCTTCGCGTTATTCGATAGCCAGAAGCTGGACGGCTGAACGCCGGGAATTGGATTACCTGCGTTACATCGGTGCCAACGATACCACAGCCAGGGAAGTCAAACTATTTGGTTTGGTGGACTTCATCGTGGACCGGTTTCGCAATCTGGCCGACGAGTATTATCAGATCAATAAAACACTGGCCGTACGCCGGAGCTGGTTTGGAGCCTTGTTTAATTTACTTGGTGTCCTGTCGTATTACGGGGCGTACGTGTTGATCATTTACCGGGCTGTTTCCGGTGCCATCACCATCGGGGATTTGACATTTTTATCCGGTTCGTTCAACCGTTTGAGGGGCAATTTGAATGCCTCCTTTAACCGGTTGACCCGGATATCGGAAAGCGCTCTTTACCTCAAGGATTATTTTGATTTCATCGATTATGAGATCCCGGAACCACAGGAACAGCCCATCCCTGTACCTAAAATTCTGCACCGGGGATTTGAATTCAGGGATGTCCATTTCCATTATCCGGGATCCGACCATGCGGTGCTTCAAGGCGTATCCTTTCAACTGGTTGCCGGTGAAAAAATGGCATTTGTCGGAGAGAACGGCGCCGGTAAAACCACTTTGATCAAGTTGTTACTGCGCTTTTACGAACCCACACAGGGAGAGATCTTGCTGGATGGTATCAACATCAACCGGTTTGACAAGGAGCAGTACCAGGAATTTTTTGGTGTGATCTTCCAGGACTTTGTCCGTTATGAACTAACAGTCAAAGAAAACATAGCCGTGGGCAATATCGACGAATTGCTGAATATGGATGCCATCCGTGAAGCGGCCGCCCTGAGTTTGGCCGATGAAGTGGTCGAAGATCTGCCGGGCGGCTATGACCAACAACTGGGTAAGCGTTTTTTCCGGGGCGTGGACTTATCCGGCGGACAGTGGCAGAAAATCGCATTAGCCCGGGCCTATATGAAAGACGCCCAGGTGATGATCCTGGATGAACCCACCTCCGCCCTGGATGCCCGTGCCGAATACGAAGCGTTCCAGCGTTTCATCAACCTGACCAAAGGCCGCACCAGCATCATCATCTCCCACCGTTTCAGCACGGTTCGCATGGCCGACCGCATCCTGGTGCTGCAGGATGGGCGGATCCTGGAATTAGGGACGCATGAACAATTACTGGC
>JAGQXC010000016.1 GCA_020436785.1 Saprospiraceae bacterium
ATAGGTGAGCGGATCGCCGGGCACCCCGCAGGAACCGTTGGACCGTCCACCGCGGAAAGGACCGATGCAACGCCATTTCACATTTTTGAATTCCGCATCCAGTCCTGATTTACCATTCTTGTTATCCATTGTCTGGGCTTCGCCAATCACGGCGAATACCAACAGCAGGCAGGCTGTCCACATCTTTTTCATAAGAGAGTCGTTCTAATTTTAAGCGAGTGTAAATTACGGTTTCGGAAAATGGAATGGTAGCTTTTGTGTCTTGAATATGCATTAAACCTTGATGGACTTCGATTCCATTCATAGCCCTGGACTGATGACTGGTGCCCGTATCTGACGGCAGGGTTGCTTTGGCTTTTATTCCAACGATGATTTTATTTTTAATCAGGTTGAATCCGGTCACCGAGAGGCATTGCATGCCGGTAACAATTCATTTAATTTTGAGCAGGTTCGGTTCAAGCATTGTTGTTAAATCTTGGAGATTATCTGACAATATCCCCTTTACATTTTAGATTGGTTAACCCTCTTTGTCAAAGGCACCATGCCCATCCTTCCGGGTACTATTTCAATTTTTCCTTAAAAAAAGCCACCGTTCTTTCCCAGGCCAGCTTGGCGGCTGCCTCATCATAGCGTGGGGTGGTGTCGTTGTGAAAACCATGATTGGTATCGGGATAAATGTAGACCTGATATTCCTTATCATTGGCTTTCAGTGCCGCTTCATAAGCTGGCCACCCGGCATTGACGCGTTCGTCCAGTCCCGCATATTGGAGTAATAAGGGTGCCTGAATGGACGGCACGTCTTCTGCCGATGGCTGACCTCCATAAAAAGGCACCGCCGCCTTCAATTGCGGAATGCGCACGGCCATCATGTTGACGACCCAGCCTCCAAAACAGAATCCGACGGCTCCCACATTGCCATCGCACTCGGGATGGTCATGCAGGTAGTTGAACGCAGCGATAAAGTCTTCCAGCATCTCATTCCGATCCCGTTTTTGTTGCATCGTGCGTCCTTCATCATCGGTACCCGGGTACCCACCTAACGGATACAAAGCATCGGGGGCCAGGGAGATAAACCCAGCCAACGCCGCTCTCCGCCCTACATCGGCGATGTGCGGATTCAATCCCCGGTTCTCGTGGACAACGACAATACCGGGCAACGGATCTTGGTGATCGGCCGGCCGCGAAAGCTGACCGTTCATCTCACCGGCACCCTTAGGTGAATCGTATACGATGGTTTCGGTTTTTAGCCGGGGATCATCCGTTTTCACTTGTACCTTGTCCCGGTAATTGGGCATGATGAAATCAAGCAAGGCCGGTAAGGTCAACCCACCTACTGCGTACACGGATAATTTATCGACAAACTCCCGGCGATTGAGTTGATTGTGCGCATATTGATCATAGAGGTCAAAAACTTCCTGATTAATGTCTTCTTTTTTAATTTCCTTCATAACAAATGATTGATTACGTACAATTTAGATCATTTCCGGCATAAATGCCAACCCTTATCCGAAGCCGTTATCCTTTGGCTAAAATGCCCCCATCGATCACATAACACGAACCGGTAATCCAACTGGCATCTTCTGAAGCAAGGAATAACACCAACCTGGCAATGTCTTCCGGCTGCCCCAGTCGCTGCATAACGGTGTTCTTGCCGGCATCGGCTACGGCCTGCTTCGGGTCCGGAAAGGCTACTGCCGAAGCATGGATCAATGGAGTATCCACCGGTCCCGGACATATGCTGTTGATCCTGACCACCGGACCATAATCTACCGCGGCTTGCCTGGCCAAAGCAACCACAGCAGCTTTCGAGGCGCAGTAGGCCGGGTGATTCGGGAACGATTTAAAAGCGGCGATCGATGCATTGATCACGACACTCGCTTGTGGTCTTTTCAGCATCTCCGGCAGGGCAAATTTCAACAGGTAAAAGACGGAATCCACATTGGTGCGAAAGGTCACCTGCCAGTCTTCGATGGTTAAATCGCTGATAGACCCCAACCCAAGTTCTCCGGCATGACAAATCAAACCGTCCAGCTGTCCAAAACATTCGATGGCTGTTCTGACCAGCGTTTTGTTGACCATTACGTCTCCCACATCCCCCGGTATAAAATGGACTTGCGCAGGCATCGATCGAATCTCCCTGGCCAACGACTCGCCACGACTGGCATCACGGCCACTAAGAATGAGATTTGCTCCTTCACGGGCAAACAATAGGGCTGAAGCTTTTCCCATGCCGCTGGTGGAACCGGTTACGATGAAGGTTTTATTTTCTAGCTTCAATGAACACCCGGATTTGGTTTTTCTTTTAAGGCCACCCAGCTGCAGGTGGTGGAATGCATCTTATTTTTGCCTGCCAGGTCTTTACCATATTCCCCGTAGGTAAAAAATCCGGCCATCGGCGCTTGCCAGATCTCATGCAGCCCCTCATTTTCCTGGGTCGCCATAGGCCCTAGTGCGCTGAGCCTGCCCAAACAGGAGAATACCAGCAAAGCATCAGCCCGGATACCGCTTCCTTTCTGCATGATTTCAGCTTCCTTAAAAACCGACTCCACGATGTCAAAATCCGGCGGCAGGGTGAATTGAAAGGTCCCGCCTTCGGGGATCGGATAATCCATTGAGATCGCATTCTTTTCCTTATCCACGAACATGGGTGTCCGTAACACCGGATCGACGTCATCCAGGCAGAGGAATGGGTGAAACATCGAGATATTCTCCACAAATAAATTGGCCTTCTCTTCTTTTTGATCCAGGGATTCCCCCAGGTAACGCAGATACATGTCCAATGCAGGCTGATCATCGATGGTACAGAGCCAGCCATCTTCACATTTGGTCACCGTCCTTATCCTTCCCAAAGGCTTCCACCCGGAGATGGCTACACCAAACAAATCAATCTTGTTTCTGTCAAGGACCAGTAAAACAAAACCTTCATCGCTTGTTTGATTTTCCGTAAACACCCAGGATGGAATGAGTTCGCCATCCGCACCGGCCATACCCCCGAAAATGTCGGTCTTGCCATCATGGCTCTCTTCCAGGGTATGTACAAACTGAGCGCCTTCAAACAGCTCACCTTTTTCATTCAGACAGGTCGTCATGGCTATGTAGGCAGGATTGCTGAATTTTGTCATCGCTTCCCGGGCAGCCTGCTGGACCACCTGTCCCAATGGTTGACCGACAGTCTCCCGAAAGAGAATGGTAAAATCCTCTTTAGGTATATCCAACAGAAGTATGGCCGCTTCACCCTCGCTCTGGTGTCCGTCGATGAATTCACCGGACGAGGTAGCACCGATTACGCTTATCCCCTTTTCATGCAGTATCCCGGCAATTGCCGCCCGGTCCATTTTAATGGAGATAAATACAATGGCCAGGGTAGGCTCGAATCCATCCTGCGTCTGCTGTCGCAAAGCTTCCAGGATTTCATTGGTTGATTTTCCCTTGATGGATCTAGCGGTCATAAATAATAACCAGAGGTGTTGATTTTGAATTATTTTATTCCGTTGGAAATTCCCTAACCTGGCGGACCTTTTTTATTCAGATTACTAAAGCAGACGGGCATTTTACTACGACATGATTATTTCTCTTTCAATGCCACCCAACTGACGGTTGTCCCATGAAACATCGGTTTTCCGTTTTTAACCCGCCCGTATTCACCAAATGTAAAGAATCCAATTGAAGGAATTTTCCATACATCAATCAAGCCTTTTATTTCCTCATTGATCAGGGGACCAAGGCAATTCAACCGTCCGACACAGGAAAAAATGATCAGGGCTTCGGCATCTTTGAGCGTGTGTTTTTTACGTTCACGAGCACTGTCTATTACAGCATCCATGACATCAAAATCCGGAGGCATGGAGAACTTGATTTTGGATCCTTGTTTAACCGGTCCGGCCAGCATAAATGATCCTTCTTTTTCATTGAAGAATAACGGAGGTAAAATGCTGGAAGTACCATCTTCTTCCTGGATCTGAATCGGATAGATGGCTCCAATCTTATTGAAAAGATCCACCTCATCCCTGAAGTCGATTTCCATGCCCATGTATTTGAGTAAGAAGCCCAGAGCCGGTTTATTGTCCAGTGTCTTGACCCATTTACCATCGCATTCGGTGACTGTTTTTAACGTTCCCAGCGGTTTCCATCCCGATATGGCCTCACCTTCCATATGGACCTTGTCCTGATCTAAAATCAGCGCTAAAATTCCATGATTTGAGCGTTTGCCGTTGGTAAAAATGAAACTACTCATTAAGCTGTCCGAGGAAGAATTCCCCCCCATAATGGTTACTTCTTCTCCACATACATCAACCAGACCCGGAACAATTTCTTCAAGAGGGAAAGTCGGATCGGCTCCGGAAAGGATAAATCCGGGATTCGCAAAAGCGGCCAAGCCGGATTCTCCAATCTGCCGGGCTACTTTTCTCACATTTGTCTCGTCTAGATCTTCCATCTCGATCCTAAAATACGCGGTGGGAAGATCCAGCAACAACATGGCAATGGTTCCGGTTTCGTATTGATCGGCCACAAATTCTCCGTTCGAGCTGGTTCCATATAGCGCAATGTCTTTGTCATTCATCAAATCCTGGATCGCCTTCCAATCGTCTTTCAGTGAGGTAAAAACAATAGCCAGGGTGGGACTAAATCCATCCTGCCAGGTTTCATCCAATAATTTTTTGGTTTCCCGAAGCGACCCTCCCTGGATTGATTTTGCATTCATAAGCGCTGGAAAAAATATCTGTATTAATTCTTGTGCTGCCGAAATAACCATTCCATCATCATCGGATCCCGGTAGGCCTCGATCCAGGAAAAATGGCCCACTTCAGGATATTGGGTATAACCAGGGCGTGCTCCTGCATCGGTCAGCGCTTTCAGCATCGCCTGGGATAATCCCACCGGCACCGAAGGGTCATCCGCTCCATGGAAGATCCAGAGGGGAATAGAGGCAATGGAGGCCGCTCTGCTGGTATCTCCACCACCGCATACCGGTACCGCCGCTGCAAAAAGATCCGGATCACGTGCGATGGCATCAAACGTGCCAAAACCACCCATCGATAATCCGGTGATGTAGATGCGGTTGGTATCCACCGGCATGGTTTCGATCATTTTATGGATCAGGCCCATCAATAAATGCATTGGTTTGGAAGGATCCGGATTTAGTTTCATCGTTGCACGATCAAAGTTCGACCAGGCTACCCCTCTGGGGCATTGCGGGGCGATGACCACGGCCGG
>JAGQXC010000238.1 GCA_020436785.1 Saprospiraceae bacterium
ATCAAAGCTTTACGAACTGATTGACCATCTTCTAAAATAAGTGTGATGCGTTTTACCCTCACTTTAGTATTGTTTTTTGGCCTCTTGATGTCCGGATCAGGACAGGAGTCGGTGCGTTTAACCATGCAACAGGTCATCGATTTGGCCCAATCCGATGCTCCGGACGTTTTGCTTGCCGAGACCAGGTATTCCCAGGCGTATTGGCAGTTTAAATCTTACCGGGCTGATCTCAAGCCTCAATTGAACCTTTTTGGCACCTTGCCCAACCTGAACCGTGCCATCGAATCGGTCGTTCAGCCCAATGGAACCGCCCAGTTTATCCAAAGAGCAAACTTCTCCAACAACGTCGGGCTTACGCTGCAACAGGTTATTCCGCAAACCGGCGGACAGGTTTTTGCATTTACCGGATTACGACGGTTTGACAACCTGCGCACGCCCAATATTGACCCTTACACGCAATATTTATCCAACCCGATCCAGATCCAGATTCAACAGCCCATCTTTGGGTACAACGATTGGAAATGGCGTAAACTGATCGAACCCATCCAATTGCAGGAAGCGGAGAAATCGTATTCGGAGGATATGGAACAGATCGCCTATCAGGCCGTCCGGTTTTATTTCGATTTACTGGGTTCTCAACTGGCTGTGCGCGCCGCCCAACAGGAAAAAGCTGCTGCGGACACCTTGTATCTAATCGGACAGGGACGCTTTGAGGTGGGAAAAATTGCCGAAACGGAGTTATTGCAACTGGAGCTCCGCGTAATGAATGCTGACGCATCGCTCAACCAGGCTGAATTGGATATAAAAACCAAAACCGAAGTGCTGCGGAATTTTTTGGGAATTCATCAGGCCGTTGAATTTGATCTGGTTCCACCGGATGCCATTCCCGATTTCATGATCGATGCGGATTTGGCCCTGGAATACGCCACCGCCAATCGAAGCCGGATTGATGAATTTGAGCGACGACTGCTCCAGGCACAGAGCAATGTCGAAGAACAACGAAAATCCGGAGGGATCAATGTTACCATGAACGGAAGCTTTGGCTTAACGCAAAATGCACAGGCATTTGGGGAAGTTTATCAGGATCCTTTGGATCAGGAAATATTCACCCTGGGGCTGTCCGTACCCATTGCCGATTGGGGCCGGCAGAAATCAAGGATCGAAATCGCCAAGGCTCGCCAGAAACTGGAAGAACAAAGTGTCGCTCAGGAGCGGGTCAATTTTGAACGGGATATCATCATAAAGGTGCAGCAGCTTGAATTGTTGCGGGAGGGAGTAGTCCGCGCAGAAAAGGCACTGGAGGCAGCCAATAAGCGATTTGATTTAACGGGCAAACGATATGTTATCGGCAAAGTTGACGTCACGGAGTTGAACCTGGCCAACAATGACCGGGAATCCAACCGGCAATCGTATGTCAATGCTGTCCAGGCCTTCTGGACGGCTTATTATGAAATACGGACCCTCACCCTATACGACTTCATTAACAGCAAGCCTTTGCTACGTGAAGTAAGCAACCCGGATTAAGGAAGGTGACTTGCCAGTAATTGGTGACCAAACGTAATAGAAATGTCATAGGTGGATGCAACATCAATGGTTACTTAATTAAGTATCTTAGCTCTATGTGCGCGCGAACAATACTCGTGCATGGACGGATTAGTGCTTAAGGAAATGCCATCTTTTTGGATGGGTAGTGTTCTCACACAGCATCAAGCCGAATCCATGCGGGATCACGCGCAGAATACTAAAAATTGATGTTGTGACGGATAACCCAATGCTACAGAAAAAGCCCAGGTTAACGTTCTGGGAGATTTGGAATATGAGTTTTGGCTTTTTGGGCATTCAATTCGGTTTTGCCCTGCAGAATGCCAATGTCAGCCGCATCTTTGAAACACTGGGAGCGCAAGTCGAAGACATCCCCATTCTGTGGGTGGCGGCGCCACTGACCGGATTGATCATCCAACCGATCATTGGTTATTTTAGTGACCGTACCTGGAATCGGCTTGGACGTCGCCGGCCATTTTTCCTCGCCGGCGCGATACTGGCTTCAACCGCTTTATTCATCATGCCCAATTCACCGGCACTGTGGGCGGCAGCCGGTATGTTGTGGATCATGGATGCCTCGATCAATATTTCGATGGAGCCTTTCCGGGCATTTGTCGGGGATAACCTGCCTGCCGAGCAACGAACGGCCGGTTTTGCCATGCAGAGTTTTTTCATTGGATTGGGAGCAGTGGTCGCTTCTGCGTTGCCTTATATGCTGGCCAATTGGTTTGGGGTATCCAATACGGCACCGGAAGGTATTGTGCCGGATTCGGTTAAGCTTTCATTTTACCTGGGAGGTACTATTTTTTTGCTGGCCGTAATATGGACCGTTTTCCGATCCCGTGAATATCCACCGGATCAGTTGGAAGCATTTGAAATCGCTGAAGGTAAAATGGAATACACCAAAGCAGAACCCACCTCCGAACAATTTTCAATCAATGGAAGCAGGCAGATCAGGAATGGGTCCATCGCGTTAATTGTCGGTGCCTTAAGTTGGTTGGGACTGTCTGAGCTCCATGTGGAAAAAGAAGTTTACATCCTGGCCGGAGGCATTCTGTTCATGGGGTTGCTGCTCCTGATATCGGGTCAGTTGCAACGATCCGGGAATTACCGCAATGGCTTTGTAACGATTATTAATGATTTCCATGATATGCCG
>JAGQXC010000239.1 GCA_020436785.1 Saprospiraceae bacterium
CGCATGATCAGGGTATTTCCGTCTTCCAACCGCCATTGATGAGGCGTCTGGCTGGTTAAGGAAACCTCCATCTTGATCCCGTCAGGATCATCTGTTTCAAAGGATAGCAGGCCCACCTGATGGGGGAAACTAACGGCTGATCGCTGGATCCACCGGTGTCCATTCCGCAAAAACGATACGGTCACGACGCCGCTGCGCAGATCCAGTGTGCGCCGGTAACCGGTGACGGGGGTAGTATCGGAAAAATTGATCCACAGATCCCCTAAAGGTGCGTAAGACTGGGTGAAAGTTCCCTGCATGTGCCTGACCAGGTCATTGGCCCGGATGAGGTCCTGCCGTTCCAGGCTGTGAACAATGGTATCAATCCATGCCGGGGCATCCGGATTGTCCCACGTGCGGGGTTCACCGGCCCAGAAACTGTCTTCATTGAGAGGGATACGCTGACGGGCCGGATCACCGAGGATCATCATTCCGATCCTGCCGTTACCGATCGGAAATCCTTCTTCCCAATAGTCGGCAGGACGGTCAAAAAAATAGGTCAATTCCGGAATTTGTACCGGCGATTGATCGCCGGGAGGTGAACACTGCCAGCAGCCAAAAAAACAACAAAAAAGGACCAGTTTCTGAAAACGCATCATGGAGGTTATTTTTCCAAGGAATATACGGACTATTACCTACAGATTGCCCGCCCTCCGGAAGGAGTTAATATTAAAACATATCATTATATTTGGCCAAATGATCAGTCCATGAGTCGTAAAGCTCCAACACCTGCTGTTCTCTTGCGAATGATCAGGGTTTTCTTCCAGGATTTATTCAACCTTAACCTGGACAAAGCAGCTGACCACGAGACCATTGAGTACATCCGCAAGAACGTGGTCTTTCGCGGAGCCAATTTGTGGATTCTCATTTTTGCCATTATGGTGGCCTCGATCGGCCTGAACAAAAACAGCGCCGCGGTGATCATCGGCGCCATGTTGATCTCACCATTGATGGGCCCCATCATGGGAGTGGGTCTGGGTATGGGCATCAACGACATCCCATTGATCCTGAAATCAGCCAAGAACCTGGCGATTGCCGTTTTGATCAGTATTGTCACTTCCGCCCTGTATTTTGCCCTATCCCCCCTCAATGACGCCCAATCGGAGCTCTTATCCAGAAAGTCGCCCGATATCTTCGACGTGCTCATTGCTTTTTTTGGCGGGTTGGCCGGCATAGTCGCGGGGTCACGGCAGGAGAAATCCAATGCGATCCCGGGAGTCGCCATTGCAACTGCCCTGATGCCACCCCTTTGTACCGCCGGTTTTGGACTGGGAACCCTCCAATTCGATTATTTCTGGGGCGGGTTCTACCTTTTTTTCATTAATGGTGTATTCATCAGTTTGGCGACCTGGATCATTGTCCGTTTTCTCAATTATCCACACGTCGAATTTATTGATCCCAAAAGGGAACGACGTACGAAACAGTTGATCTTTGTACTGACCCTGATAACCATCATTCCCAGCGCCATCACCGCAATCCATGTGGTTCAGGAGAGTATCTTCAAAAATAAAGTCAACCAATTTGTTGATAATGAGATCCGCAATGGAATGATGAAAAGGTCGGTCATCTCCCGGGACATCTATTACACCAGGGACAGCAGTCACATCACACTATTTCTCAGCGGCAATCCGATACCTACCGCCACCATTCAAGCCCTGGACCAGCGCCTGCGCGAAGACAAGGATTATGTTTTGAAGAATTTCACCCTGGAGATCCATCCGGAAGCAGGCAAACAGGATACGGTCAATTATGCCAACATGATCCGTGAAATGGGTACGAAGTTACAAACTGAATTCTTCCAGACGACAATGCAGCGCAACCAGGAAGAAATAGAACAAAAAGAGAGCCAGATCAGGACGCTGGAACAACAATTGCAAAGTTATTCCAGCCATCGTTATCCACTCGATCAAATTGCCAGGCAATTGCGCGAAATGGATCCGCATCTGAAAACCATCTCCCTTGCCCGCCTACCCAACTTTGCTGTGGACTCCTCCCGTACGGATTCGATCACGGTAGCTATGGTGCAATTTGACCGCAAACCCAATGCCGCCAAGCTAACCGAAATCAAAAGCTTCCTCGCCGGATGGACCCGGTCAACTGAAATAAGATTGATCGTTAATTGATCCGGACTTCATGGATCAATTCCTGGATAAATTGACGATTTTTGAGCCGTAAACCTTGAACCAACATTTATCCCTGACCTTACCCGGGCCTGTTAATCGTAGATAGCCTAAACACGAAATATGAAAACCATTATTGAGCCTTTCAAAATCAAATCCGTCGAGCCAATTTATTTCACCAATTTCCGGGAACGCAAAGAAATCCTGAAGAACGCTCATTACAATCCTTTTTTGATCCATGCCCGGGATGTGATCATCGATTTATTAACCGACAGTGGCACCTCGGCCATGAGCAGTGCCCAGTGGGCGGGCATCATGCTGGGAGATGAGTCCTATGCGGGGGCGGATAGTTTTTTCAAGTTCGAATCCGCTGTAAAAAAAATTACCGGTTTACCCATTGTGATACCAACTCATCAGGGTCGTGCTGCGGAGAAGATCCTGTTTAGCGTCCTGGGTGGTCCCGGAAAAACGGTCCTCAGCAACACCTTATTTGACACCACTCGTGCCAATGTCGAGTTTACCGGAGCCGAAGGGTTGGATCTGGTTTGTGCAGAAGGCAAACAGCCGGGAGTGATCGCGGATTTCAAGGGCAACATCGATCTCGAAGCGTTGGAATCAGCTATCCAGCGGCTGGGCAATCAAAATATTCCGGGCGTGGTCATCACCATCACCAACAATTCGGGAGGAGGGCAACCGGTATCAATGGCCAACATTGAAGGAGCCAAAGCCATTTGCCTTCGTCATGGCATCCCTCTGATCATTGATGCCTGCCGGTTTGCTGAGAATTGCTATTTCATCAAAATGCGGGAACCGGGGTATCAGGAGGAATCGGTGCTGGCCATCGCACAAAAATTATTCAGTTTTGCCGATATGGTGACAATGAGCGCCAAAAAGGATGCCTTTGCCAATATCGGCGGTTTTCTGGCCCTTCGTGAAGAACAACTGGCCCAGCAATTCCGCAACCTGCTGATCGTTACCGAGGGTTTTCCTACCTATGGTGGCTTGGCCGGCCGGGATCTGGAAGCCATCGCTCAGGGACTGGAAGAGATTGTCAACGAAGATTACCTGCGGTACCGGATCCGCAGCATTGAATACATTGGAGATAAACTGACCAGTGCCGGAGTGCCCCTGGTATTACCTACGGGTGGGCATGCCGTCTATTTGGATGCGGCTGCTTTCTTGCCTCACATTTCCAAGGATCAATATCCGGGGCAGGCATTGGCTTGCGCCCTATATCTGCATGGGGGTATCCGGGGGGTGGAAATCGGGAGTGTCATGTTTGGCAAATATGCCAAAGACGGTTCGTTAATCTCCCCACCGCTGGAATTGGTACGGCTGGCCATCCCACGCCGGGTGTATACGCAGAGTCATATGGACTACGTCACCGAAGTGATTGCCGATGTCTACCACCACCGTCATACCATCCGGGGCATGAAAATCACCTATGAAGCTCCGGTACTCCGGCATTTTACCGCCCATTTTGATATGTTGTAGCATTAATCTTCACGGATGGTTTACCTAGAATATTAAAATCGAAACCCTGTCAGGAATGTCCGGACAAATTGCGGACATCTAACGCCTATCCTCTATTTTTGTCGCATAATCAGACAACATGAACGGCATTCAATCGACCGATTTCCATTTTCACCCTTCCCAGCAGGTCTACCATGGTAAAGTGCGCGATGTCTATACCCTCGGCGACCGTATGATCATGGTGGCTACCGACCGGATCTCGGCATTCGACCACATTCTTCCCCGGGCCATTCCATACAAAGGGCAGGTACTCAATCAAATGGCCGCTTACTTTCTCGAAGCCACCAGGGACATTGTCCCCAACTGGATGGAAGCCTGCCCGGACCCCAATGTGATGGTAGGTAAAAAATGTGATCCCCAACGGGTTGAAATGGTCATCCGGGGTTATCTCGCCGGACATGCCTGGCGCACTTATCAATCCGGTGAACGAATGTTGTGTGGCGTCGCAATGCCGGAAGGAATGCAGGAGTCCGATGCCTTTCCCGAGCCGATCATTACGCCGGCCACGAAAGCGGATGAGGGCCACGATGAGGACATCTCACGGGAAGATCTCCTGCAGCGTGGTCTGGTGGCACCCGACCACTATGAAACCATGGAAGCCTATACCCGTGCATTATTTGCCCGCGGCAGTGCGATGGCCCGGGAGCAGGGCCTGATCCTGGTGGATACCAAATACGAATTTGGCATTCACGAAGGGAAGGTGATCCTCATCGATGAGATCCACACGCCTGATTCATCCAGGTATTATTACCTGGAAGGTTACGAGGAAAGGCAACGGCGGGGCGAACACCAGAAGCAACTGTCCAAGGAATTCGTCCGTGAGTGGTTAATGGATCATGGCTTTCAAGGTAAAGAAGGACAGCGAATGCCCGAAATGCCGGATGCTTTTGTTCAGGAAATCAGTGATCGTTACATTCATCTGTATGAATTGATGACCGGTACGGTTTTCGAAAAAGCCAATTATGCCTCTGTTCTAAACCGGATACAGAATAACGTGGATGACTACCTCGCTAATGCCTAATTGTCAAGCCAAACTAAACGTAAACCTGTTATTCCACATACTCCTGTAAATACCAGAAATTCTCGGTCAGCAGACCGTCCCTGGTAATCGTTGCCCGCTTCAGGACATTCCCCTCATCACCGTTGAAAAACTGAGGCAAGATGTGATTGATGAATTGATTGCCAAACGTTTCCGAAGCATCCCGGGGCAATTCGTTGGGTAGATTGTCAATGGCCATCACATCGATGGAGCCGGTCTGGTACGGTTGCGTCTCACGATTGGTCCGGGGATCGTAGCCATAGACCGGGTCGGCAATGGTCGATGCACGAAGGGTGCAGGGAACGGAAGCTTCCGGGGCAATATCACAACTGATGTCTGCAATCACCTGTATTCGAAAATCCGGTTGCATCATTTCCTCACGTGTAAAAAACGCCGGGGCCTTGGGGTCCCAATAGATGCCATTGATCATGATGTCGGAGACCTGGTAATAGTTCCGGAAAATGGAGTGGAATCGCTGCGGGTCCGTGTAATATTCATTTTTATTGAAAGGGATATCGTCCTGATGTGCGGCGTAATCTTCGGCGGCCAACTGTGTGAAGACCGGACGTTGGTAAGTGTTTTCCAGATAGTCCTCGGGAGACACCCGGTGAAAGCCCATATCCTTCAGGACCTGGACAGCACCTGTACCCACCCTACCGGTCCCGGTAACCACAATGCGCATTGCCGGCCATCGGATGCCTTCGTATTGAGCTCTTGCTTCGGCATAATCCCGGCAATCACGCATGCGTTTCAGGGTGTAGGAATTGGTGCGATTGCCATATGTCCAAATGCCATTGTAAGCGCCCACCATGCCTGCAAAGTGACCAAACGCAATCAAACGATTGTTGTATTCATCGGTCAGCACCTCATAGTCGATCAGGGTAATGCGACGCGCGAGGATTGTCTGCAACATGTGCTTGTTGTAAGGCTGTTTTTTAATGGTGTGAGAAAAAAACATGAAAATTTTGTCGGGCAATAAATCCCTGACCTGCACCTCTTTAACCCCCATCAGGACGTCACAGAAAGATACATCGTCAATCAGCGGTATGCCTGCGTCGAGGTATTCCCGATCGGAATAGCATCGGTTGGGAGAACGCTGTACGAATACCGGAATTTGAAATTCATCGATCAGCCGGACACATTGCTGCGGGGTAAGCGGCACACGGGAATCGGGAGGGATCTTTCCTTCGCGGAGGATGCCAATTTTCATAATTAGGTTAGGCTTTTAACTGGCAAGACCATTCGTCTCCCAGAAGCCATGAAGATAAGGAGATTCTCTCCTCCGATGGGCATGATGCAAATCAGGTTTACCGGCCTAATCTGGCACACAACGAATTATCCGTTCACGAATTCATCGCTTTCCGCTGAATGGTCCTTCCATTTCCAGGGGATACTCAATAAAAGAGCACCCATGGCCGTCGCAACGACAATGGCCTGGAACAACCACCCCAGGATGGGTAGGACACCGATCAACTTCATGATTAAATACACCACCCATGCCGCGAGCACCAACCGGATGGTATTCCAGCCCTTTTGCCGGCGGATATTCCACCAATTGGCGATGACCACCGCCGTGAGGTAGGTGGCCAGCATCGCCCCGGTGGTGAAAATGAAGAGTATGACCACTCCCAGCGGTACTCCAATCACGGTGACCAGTGCCAATACGGCAGCAAGAGGCATGCCGATAAAAAACAAGGCGCCGTAACCAAACGATTTCAGGGTTTGCTGCGCGGAGGTTATCGCTGCATGGTGCATGGCTCTGCCAAATAGTTGCTGAATCAACCAGATCATGAGAAGAGCCATAATCACAAACCAAATCAGGAACAACACCGAAGCCGCACCCAATAAATACCAATTGGCTGAAGGCATCCGGAGCGATTCGTCAAAGATGGCCCGGCTGTTTTTTAGTGACTGTTTGAAATTCAGTTGGCCACCAGGAATCCAATAACGTACATCCTGATAAAATGCAGCACGTTCGCCAATGGTCACTTGCTGGCCTGTCAGGGTTGTCCGTTGGTAGATGGTTCCGTTTAATGTAATTGAATTACCGCGGATGTCTGCATGTTGCAGGACCGATCCATTGATTTCCAGGGATCCACCAAAACACTTCAGAAAGCCATTGATGTTGCCATTCAGGTGCAATTCACCTCCCAGAACAATCACATTGGTAATCGTGGCATCAGGGCCCACCCATATCCGGCCACCGGTTACCAAAGCATCCCCGGTGATGGATTTATTGAATGTAATGTTCCCTCCGACACAACGAACATCGCCCTCAACGGTGCCTTGCAAGTTTAAATCACCGCCAATAACCAGAACATCACCGACCACCGAATCCTGGATGACCACTTTGCCCCCCGCAAGCACCAAATCACCATGGATCGGTGCGGCGATCACTATGCTCCCGGCTGCGACATACAAATTTTCAAAAACCGGCTCCGTGATGGTTTTGGAATCTCCGGCTTCAATCTGACTTCCAAACAGGGAAAACGTCGAAAAGGCACAGACGAGAAAAAAATATATTTTTTTCATAAGGCATTCATTTGATAGCATTATCCATCCAAGACCTGGAATCATGATTGATAAGCCAGGAAGCGAGAACCAAAATTGCCAAACCCAGAAAGAGGTAAAACCCGTGTAACCAGTGGAACGAGCGAAGCAACAGGGTTTGGATGAAGATCCAGGCATCGAGTAAAATCCCCGCGATCATTGCCAAAGAATATTGTAATGGAGAATTGCTAAACAAGGCGATGCCTGCGGTCAACGCCGAACCACCAACCACGATAGCCAGAAGCAAGCCTGGTATCAGGAAATTTTCAAATGGCGTGAATTGTAACAGGTCAGGTGGAAATTGAAAAACACTTCCTTCCGGATAGAGGATCATTATGATTCCGGAAGGAATAGCCGTCAATGAAACGATCAGGCAAAGTATCCGTAATAGTTTTCGCATGGCGCTTCGTTTTTAACCGCAGGAGCCACCGCCTTTTTCAACGCCCAAGAATGGCCGTTAAAGATCAATTTCTAATCACCCCTGACACGAACAGGTGATGCCCCAACGGGCTTGAAATAAATAATGCAACCAGGAACGGAAGTCAATGACAGTGATCATAAATCCATTTGATCCGGTCAGGTCCTTTTTTCTGAAGCCGATGTAATGGCTTCCGGAACTTTTCGGATAATTTGGTAGTTTTGTGACTGATGGCTCGAAG
>JAGQXC010000240.1 GCA_020436785.1 Saprospiraceae bacterium
AAATGGGATTTTGCGCCAAACATTCCGGACAACCCATTTTGGACATCTTAAGCGTACTTTCTTTTGCTTTGCTTAAAATATCTTCCCATTTCGGCTCATCTTCTTCACGGAATACACTGACTTCCTCGCGCAACGAGGCGATCAGGTTGTTGGTAAAAAATCCACCCGTCACATTGCAATACGAATATTCGCCCTCGCTGGACCCGGCGGCTATAATGTTGCCTGAAGTCTCCAGGAATAATTTTGCCAATTTCGGTAAGCTGGCATTGACGGTTGACCGGGCAGCCAGAAATGTTGTTCCAAATTTCTTGGATACACCGATATCGGAATTGCAACAATCGCCAATGATTAAGGTAAGCCGGGCACCTTTTTGCTGAATCATTTGGTTGATATCCACCAGATTCATGCAGTTCTGCGGGCTGAATTCCTGATAATCACTGTAGCGAAAATCCAGTTCGGGGAATCGCTCCGTCTGGTCGGAAAATCGGAATCCATGTCCGGAGTAAATGACAATGACAACATCATTTGGACCGGGCTGAAAATTTTGTAAGGTGGAAACCACCTGGTCCTTCGAAAAATTTTTATCGGAAATGACAATCTTATTAAAATGCATTTGCAGTACGCTGGCAATACCTTCAAATTCGCTGGAAGTATTGTGAATATCCGCATTGGTCGATGTACCAATGTCGGAAATCAACGTATTGGCGATCATGATGTAATGCAAAGTCGGAGCACTGGCACTCGTATTTGCTGTGGGCTGCTGGATCGTTTGAGGCTTGGCCGCTTCCAGTAAGGTATAATAATCTTCATCTTCCTGGGTATAAAACCATTGCAGGTATTCTGCTGTGAGGTTCGCCGGATTTATTTCCGTTAATTTAACATCAGCGATTTCATCAAAATTATCGTTTTGCAAGTGGTAATCGTCAAGCGCATACGGACCGGTCCATTGATTATTGTCATCCATGGCCCAGAAAATATGGAAGGGTTCGTATAAGGTATCCGTCTGGTAGTATACATATCCCGTTTCCAGCCCTTCAAAAACGACAAAGCCATCCTGGCGCTGGGTCTGATCGTAATGATACTCCGAATGGACCAGGTTATAGCCGCCATCATAGGAGTAGCCTACCCGCATGTAAATGTCGTCTTCATTGAAGTAGATCATGAATCCGGCATAATCAATGCCTTCGGAAGTCCAGCGCAGATCATAAAGGGTCTGTCCAGCCAGTTGGAAACTGCCGAGCAGCAGTGCAATCAGTAATTTGGTTTTCATGAGGTTAAATTTTTCAATCCAAAATGAAGATAAATATTCCATTCAATGTGGGAAATAGACAAGCTTGGTTCAACCAACTTTTATTTTTGACTGCGAGGGATTGATATTTGTTGAACGGAATCCTTTTAGTTTAACCCCAGTAAAAAAGCTTTGAACTTTTTTGTGTTGTATTGTGCCATGCCTCGATGATCCAGTACGATCCGGCCTTGTTTATCAATAACAAATGTCGTGGGTAACGTGCTTGAATCCAGGGCCTTCGGCCAGTCGTGGTGAATCCGGTAGATTGGGAAATGATAGCCTTTCTGATGAACAAAGTCAGTTGCTTTGGAAAAATCCTGATCGGTCGCAATCATGAGGAATTGGATATCCTCATCGCTGAGATCATTGTACAGGTGATTTAGATTGGGCATTTCAGCCAGACAGGGAGGACACCAGGTTGCCCAGAGATTAATAAAAAGAACTTTACCCTGAAATTGCTTCATATTCAGTACCTGTCCATCCGCTGATTCCAGCTGGATATCCAAATTAACCTGTGGAAAGGTGGTGTGGGATCCATTGACCGGTAATTCAACAGCGGGGCGGATCAATCCAGTGGCCAGCAGACCGCGTTGCAGGAAGCCGATAACAGGAACATGTAATCCAGTCAGATAAAGCACCAGGGCGATGAGGGCAATGAGAGCCCATCGCAGGAGTTCTTTGCGGGTGTTTTTATTCATGAATTATCCAATTGAGATACCTGAAAATAATTTCAGAAAACTTTATTGCAGAAAATCGGTCCCCAAAAGCCGGTCATCGCTGTTGACGTACCATGTTCTCCTTGCCGGGATTTTGATTTCCCCGATTACTTTTTCACCATTCAGGAGGATGTATTCACCATCATTCTTTGATTCATCATGATAAAAGCGATAACCAACCAATGCATGATTCTCCGGCGAGAAGTAGAAATACCAGGTGTCTTTCCCAACAGAAGGATCATAGTTTACTTTTAGAATGTCAACTTCCTGGTCATTAAATGTTCCGTGTGTCACTTCAGGGTCAAGGATGGTGCCCGGGTCTTTTAATTTCATTGGAAGTCCATACAAGAAGGTGTAATAATTTCGCAGCATTTTACTTCGATCACAGGTTAAGCCAAGTTTTTCTGCTTTGTCGATTCGTAGGTTTATCTGGTTCATCTGGTAGGTACATTCGCCATTTCTTACGATACGGGTAAAAAGTGTGTCGTTTCGATATTGTGCGTGACTGAATAAGGACTCCTTTTGATCAATAAACATCCGGGTATTTCGCATTGTTTTGCCCGGCACCTCCTGGTTAATGATCAAAGAATCCGAAAATTTTGGCCAATTATTTTTTGGGTCGTGATACCGGATGCTTTGATCCAGCAATTCCTCGGCCGGTGATTTTTGTTCCCATGCCTGGAAGGCCAGGATTAGCATCAGAAAAAGAAGAAATTTTGTGCACATCATGCCAATTTTGATCAATTAAAAAATCCGATTTAGTGTTCGGACATCCTATCAAGATATAAAGGACCCATCACTTCACAGATCCTACTTCGCAAAGTTTCCATCGTGCTCGTTGGGATCAAACGTTTCGAACATTGGGCAGTTTAAGGATTTAAAGAATTCGATTCTGAAAGTACAAAATGGTTTGAACGATGGCCCAATGATTGACTAGTTGCCAGGACTTTGTATAACCCAAATCATGCATTAGACCAAATTTTCTATTGAGAAATATGCGATTAAGTAACTGATAATCAACCTATTTTAAATGCATTGCTTTAGAAAAATTCTGGAAGTTCTTCATGCTTTCTCTTTGAGATCGGTGCGAGATCGTATGGATTGCATGCATACGATGGAAGGAACCTTTAGATTTATTCTACTTCGACACATTTTTGCTTCAGTAATCAAGCACTTCACTTCGTCGACATAACTTGCTATGTCTCCTCCGTGAAACACTTGCTACATTTGCATAAATGCGCCTCGCTACGAATTCTAATGTATGATTTGGGTTGAATTTATGGATTTAAACGTTCGCCACAGTATTTACAAAAAATGGCATCGGGATCGTGTCCTTCGCTCGAGCAGTAGCGGCAAGATTGATTGCTTACCTCTTCCTTACCGGAAGGCATCCGCACCAGGTCGGAAGCGATGATGCCGGTCGGGACGGCGATGATGGAATAACCAAGTACCATTACAAAAGCTGAAAGGAAGCGTCCGATTTCAGATTGGGGAGTGATGTCCCCGTATCCCACTGTGGTCAGGGTAACAATCGCCCAGTAGATCGATTTAGGTATGCTGGAAAAACCGGCATTGAATCCTCCTTCCAGGACGTGCATGATGCTGCCGATGATGGTGACCACAATGAGGATAAAGAAGAAAAAAACGGTAATCTTGGGGACACTGCGCCGCAGGGACTCAATGATGATCTGTCCCTGCCGCAAGAAATTTACCAATTTGAAAACCCGGAAGATTCGCAAAAGTCGTAGAGCCCGGATAACTACAAGGTAATGGCTTCCGACAATTAATAAACCAATGTAAGTAGGCAGGATGGCCAATAAGTCAATAATGCCAAAAAAACTGAAAATGTATTTGCCGGGTTTGTACACGCTATAAATGCGCAAAAGGTATTCCAGCGTGAAGGCCAGGGTGAAAAACCATTCCAGGGCTGTGAGGTAGGATCCAAAACGCAGTCGGTAGATTTCCATACTTTCCAGTAGTACCACGACGACACTTGCCACAATAAAAAGCAGTAACAGAACATCAAATGCTTTGCCTGCCGGTGTCTCGGTCTCGAAAATGATCTCATGGATGCGGTCCCGCAGGGCAGGCTTCTTAATTTCCATCGCTGCAACAGTAAGTTGGTGTCATTGTGCTAAGATAATGACGGATTGGTCGCCGGACAACCTGCACGGGATGACCTTTGGTACCATCAGAAATCACCTGGTACGGGCTGGGTTTGAATGCATCGCTTACCAAATCAAAGATGTCCAGGATGCCATGGAGCTGGATATGGGGTCTCCCGTCCGTGAATTAGCGGTCAATGGCGGGTTGGCAAATAATGGTTTTTTAATTCATTTTGTGGCTGATTTGCTCGGTATACCCGTAAGAAAAGGCAAAACACCAATGTATCCGCACCAGGAGCAGCCTGCCTCGCCGGATAAGGGCCCGATTTTTCATGGGATCTGATCAACTTTCGGTTCTGAATAAAAGACAAGTGGAGTTCATTCGTCCTGATTCTGAGAATGCAAACGTTGAAGCCGGGTATCTTGTTTGCAAACGGTTGATAGTCCAGAATACAAAAGGAAGGGTTTTGTTTATTTCAAATCAGACTATTTTCTCCAAAAACCGTTTCACTTCCAGCCGGACAGCTCTTTCGTAACCGCCATTGTCTTCATAGCGTGAGGGTATTTCTACCAGATGAGCTTGGGGCAAGGAACGCATCAGTGTTATTCCATAAGCATAGGGGTGCAGGAAGTCGCGGTGGCTCACAAGGACCAGGGCAGGCACCTGTACCTTTTGTAAATCCGTCAAATGCTTCATCGGGCGATCGGACCACATTTTATGGATCAGTTCGGCCGCATAGTCTGGAAGATTGCTCTTAGTATGAGCCAGTAAGGAAGCAGTGGTAAGTGGTTCTTTGCGTTGCCACGCCAGGAATTCAGGTGTCCGCTGAAAGGATTCCGGTTCATTCTTCTTCATAAAATCCGCCATTCCTGCCATCAATTTGAGATTCTCAGGGAATTCCTGATCGAGCCAGGCTGGTCGAACCAGGACCAGAGCCTTGGCAAAATGGGGATATCGAAGTGCAATGTTTAACGCAATCCCGGCACCCATGGATATTCCTCCCACATAAGCCTGATTGATATTCAGGTGTGTAGCCAAATCAATGACATCATCCGCATACCGGTCAAATGAAATATCATCAATGCCGGTAAACGGAGATGAGCCATGACCCCGGGAATCCATGGAGATTAGCTGTATGCCTTCCAAACCTGACAATAACCCTTGAGGCTGGACCCGATCCGAGCCCAGGCCATGTTGAAAAAAAAAGGGATAGCCCCTTCCGGTCGTCGTGTAAATCGACTCCTTCATTGCAGGCACAAAGATAATGTCTTTCCTTCCGTTGTCGGTCTGAATCAGGAATACTTAATTACTCAATAACCAGGAATCGGCCATTTCCTCGAGGCGATGATAACGGTTATGTGCCCAGGTGTAGAAGGCAGCAGTAGAGGTATATTTTTTGAATTCGATCTCCAAAGTAACGCCGGCATCAATAGCCCGTCGGTATTCTTTCAGACCGGCGACCACCGCATCATATTCTCCATTTTGGTAGGCTTCGTCAAACGATTGCAGGTCTTCTTTGGACATTACATAATACTCAACCGGAATTTTAATTTCCACTACCTGATCCACGATGGCTTCATTAAATCGTTCATCGCTTGCAAGCATTTGTTTCAGGAAGGTGGATTCCAAACCAAATAAAGAACGTGGCCAGCCTCTTTGCTTCATCCAGTTTTTTAACCGGGGGCGATCGGCAAATACAACTTGAGCGGAATGCTTGGCCATGAATTTTTTCGTAATGGCCCGATCATCGATTTGCGCATATCGCAACGCCCAGGATGGAAGTTCCATAATGTTGGTTTAGGCAGATTGATGTATGTGCATAAATATACGAAGAGAATCCTGTCGGCCTTGGTTTATTCCGGTCGTCGGAAATTCTTTTACTGCCTAACCGGTTGCTTTAATTAGAGCAAAAATGGAAAGCAAGATGAAAGCGATGATCCTTAACCAGACAAATTCCTTTGCGGATCAACACCAACCTCTGGATTTTCAAGAAGTTCCCATGCCGGTTCCCCAGCCTTCCGAGGTCTTGATTGAAGTATCGGTTTGCGGGGTATGTCATACGGAGCTGGATGAAATTGAAGGCAGAACCCCGCCGCCCGTACTGCCGGTAATTTTGGGTCATCAGGTGGTCGGCCGGATCATTGAAGTGGGAAATGCAGTAACCGGTCGTCGTCCGGGAGAGCGGGTTGGCGTTGCATGGATATTTCATGCCTGCGGACAGTGTGAATATTGCCTGCAAGGTGAAGAAAACTTATGTAGTGAGTTTCAGGCGACTGGGAGGGATGTTAATGGTGGATACGCGGAATACATGAGCGTTCCGGCGGATTTTGTTTTTCCAATTCCTGAGCGGTTTACCGATGCAGAGGCCGCACCGTTGCTTTGTGCCGGTGCAATTGGCTATCGCTCACTGCGTCTGGCCAACATCCAAAATGGGCAATCGTTGGGTCTGACCGGATTTGGGGCATCGGCACACCTGGTTTTACTGATGGCCCGGCACTTATTCCCGGAATCTAATATCCACGTCTTTGCCCGCAGTGAAAAAGAAAGAAGATTTGCGCTTGAGCTCGGTGCTTTCTGGTCAGGAGACACTACGGAGGCACCACCGGAGTTATTGCACGCCATCATCGACACGACGCCGGTTTGGAAGCCGGTCGTGGAAGCTCTGAAACACCTGTCACCGGGTGGCCGGCTGGTCATAAATGCGATTCGTAAAGAACCTGTTGATCAGAATTATTTGTCGCAACTCGATTATCCCACCCACCTGTGGATGGAGAAAGAGATCAAAACCGTGGCAAATGTAGCCCGGAAGGATGTAAGGGAATTCTTGGAACTTGCGGCGAAGATCCCGATCATTCCAACCTTTCAAACTTTTCCGTTGACGCAGGCCAATGAAGCCTTAGTGGAATTGAGGGAAGGAAAAATCCGAGGAGCAAAGGTTTTGGTGGTGAAAGGAAGCTTCAGGTCGTTTGCATGAGGAGGTTGTGCAAACGCTTATCTATTGAGGAGGTCGAACCGTTCAGCTTCAGCCAACGGTAAACACCAACTTTCCATCCATTCATTCATATTCCTGGATTTTGAAAGCGATATAAGCATCACCTGCTTTAGTACCACTTATACCTCCGCCTCCGGCAGCAATGACAAGGTATTGCTTGCCTTTTATCGTATGTGATCGAAGTCCGAGTACTGATTGCTTTCGGGTCCTCCCCGGTAGTTTTTCCATGATAAGTATCCTCCTGGAGAAGAATCAGGATGATTTACACACCCCATGATGAAAAGGAAAATGAAGAATACAAACGAACGGTTGGTCATCGTAATCCGGGACGATCTTAAATTCGAATATAGAAAAAATAGGTAATTTGAAACTGGTCTAGTTATTTACAACCAATCCAGGCGCTCTCCGAGTTGTAAAAGGTGGGTGGGTTGATCTGCTTGCCGAGAAATTGACAGACATTCCTCCGGCTCAACGCTATTGAACGTGAACATGTGGTAGTGGCCAGGGACCAAAAGTTTAGCTCCAATTGACTTTGCCAGACCGACCGCCTCGCGGGCATTAAGATTACCGGCCACCCGGCGTTCTGGAAGATTGCCATTGATCGGTAGGAGGGCAATATCTATTTGGAATGACTGCAATGCGTCGATGATCTCTGGATGCCAGAGGGTGTCTCCACTATGGTAAATGGTCCAGGGACCAATATTAAAAACGTATCCCAGATACCGGCAATTTCCGTTTTCATCTCTTTCCAGGTCGTTGTGGGCTGCCGGAATTCCGTGAACCACCCAACCCCAGGGTAATGAATATTGTTGGCCATCAGAAATTCCTATCGGCCAGGACCTATTCACGGAGAGACGGTCTGCCACGAAGAGACGGTTGGCTTCGGGGACGAGCATGTTTAAGGACGGGTTGGCAGCAATGATCGGTTTAAGGGTATCTGCATCCAGGTGATCCGTATGGTTGTGACTGCTGGTGACCAGGTCGATAAAATCCAATTTTTCCGGCGCCACGACCCGCTCTGACATGCGAATGTGGGGTTTATCGGTATGGGCATACTTGTGGGTCAGCGAATCCGAGAGATATGGATCGATAAGCATATGGTGATTCTGATGGTGGATCAGATAACCACTCTGCCCCAACCACCATAGTTGGATACCCGGTCGTTGCCGCTGTGCCCGAACATCAGCCAGGAAAACCTCATCTTTTTGGTATGCAGGGATCATTTATTATATACTCGGTATGCCGCAGTCAGCTTGGATAAAGCGTCATAATCTGATTTTTAATATTTCCGTTTTCGCCAAAATCCAAAATCCAAAATCCAAAATCCAAAATCCAAAATCCAAAATCTTAGATCTTAATTCACAACTCTTCCCGTACCAACTGCGCCGCTTCTACCATATTGACCAGTTTCTGTTTGGCTGCCCACCTTGCCGTCTGACTCAATCCGCAATCCGGCGCAACACTGAGCCGATCCGGTGTCACATATTTCAAACACCTGTGGATGGAATCAACCAAATTGTCCACGGTCTCGATGTAATAGCTTTTGACGTCCACAATCCCGACGGCTACATCCATTTGTTTGCCGATTTCTCCGATCACTTCCAGCTCTGCATATTCCCGGTTGGCCATTTCAACATGCATTTCATCGACTTTGAATTGGAGAAAATCAGGGAACATCGGCGCCATTTTACGGTATCCGACCGGATGCCCCTTGTAATTTCCAAAACACAAATGGGTGGAAAGACGGCACTTTCCGTAAACAGCCTCTACCGTAGCATTAAATATTTCCACAAATGCCTTGGTATCCGATTTATACGCATAACAACTCATGGATGGTTCGTCGACAGTGATTTCGGTACAACCTGCCTCCACGAGTTGCTGTAATTCTTGCCGGACGATGGGGATAAGGGCGTTGGTTATGGCCAGGCGGTCCGGGTATTGCCCGTTGGGTTGTAACCGGCCGCTTAAAGTGAAAGGCCCGGGTATGGAAGCTTTCAGAACCGGGCCGGATGGAGCCAATTTTTTAAGTCGTTGGAATTCGGATACGACGCCCAATCCAAGGGGTGCCGACAGCTCGCCCGTAATTTGATATTTTCCGCGTTGGTCATGGGCCGGAGGGCCCCATTTGCGTGGTACATTTACCTTGGGATTGATGCCTTGCAGGTAGCCGTAAAACGATAAATTGAAGTCAAGTCTGGTTTGTTCCCCATCGGTGATGACATCGAGGCCGGCGCCGACCTGATCATGAATGGCTGCCCGAACAGCATCGTCCTGCATTTCGAGGATGTCGGCATCACCAAACTGATCCAAATGCTGGCTGGCAAATTCCAGCCAGGCTGGAAAAGGGTAGGAGCCAATAACCGTCGTTCGGATGGGTCTGTCCTTCATTTCTTCTTTGTTTTTTCCAGTTGGTTTTCAGGGACCTGATACAATTGAGCCATGATACGGCTGTATTCATCATAGGCAGCTTCAAATAGTTGGGCGGATTGTTTCGGACCGATGAGTGCAGATGCAGTCAACACTTTGGGTGGCTGATGGGCTTGAACGAGCCGGA
The DNA here is from genome assembly GCA_020436785.1 of Saprospiraceae bacterium. Lineage (GTDB taxonomy): Bacteria > Bacteroidota > Bacteroidia > Chitinophagales > Saprospiraceae > JAGQXC01. The sequence goes on from JAGQXC010000240.1 coordinate 9,657, forward strand.
GCGCCACTTCTGCCTTCAGGCAATTGATGATCATGATCCCACCCAGGGTGGAACCGGGAGAAACGGGAGTATCCAACCCAGGCAGTGCAATCATCGCATCTCCCGCCGGTGCTCCGGTATCCAGAACCAGATCGGCAAAATCTTGCAATTTCTTGCCGTCCTCGCGCCGGCTTTTACTGGCTTCCGAATGGCGTTGAGAGATCAGTGCGACGACCCGGATACCCTGATGTTGAAATGATTCCGCCATTTCAATCGGCACGATGTTGCAACCACTGGAGGAGATGATCAGTGCCGTGTCCTGTTGATCTAACTGGAAATTTCGTAAGATGCGGTCAGCAAATCCAGAGACATTTTCCAGAAACATGGCCTGGCGCTGTCCGTTAGCGCCAACAACCTGATGATGGTTGGTCAGCGAAAGTTCGACGATGGGATGGAATCCGGGAAATGATCCATAGCGTGGCCACATTTCTTCCACCATAATGCGGCTATGACCGGATCCGAAAAGATGGACCATCCGGCCCGCAAGAATGGAACCGGCAAACCAACCCGCTGCCTCTTTGATGATTTCTTCCTGCAGGGCCACGGCTTGCAAAATACCCTGACTGCGTTCTAAATAAGTTTGAGTCGGATTCATCATGCTTGCATTTTTTCCCAGGCAAAAAGTGCCGCTCCGATGCTCCCGGCGGCATTCCCCATTTGAGCCAATACGACCGGTGTCCGTGTCCCGTCCGGGCGCCATTCATAACGGTCCATAAATGCATGCAAAGGAGAGATCAACGCAGAACCGGCTTTGGTTATACCACCACCAAGGATGATGCATTCGGGAGACAGTATGTTAATGAGTGAGATGATACCGCGGGATAAAGTCTGAATACTTTGTAGCCAAACCCAGGTGGCAAAAGGATCTCCTTGCCCGTAGGCTTCTACCAAACGCTGCGTCGATTCATAACAACCATGGCTGCGTTGGCGTATGGTGCATTCCCCAATGGCATCTTCCAGACTGCCTGGAGTCTGTACGATGTCGAGGCGGTTATCGGTATTCACCGACATATGCCCCAGATGTCCGGCTCTGCCGATCTGTCCGGTGTGAATCTTGCCGTGGATCATAATGGCGCCGCCAACCCCCGTGCCCAACGTCAGCAGGATGACTTCCTGAAATCCGGTCCCTGCTCCCAATCTGCTTTCAGCGAAAAGGGCTGCGTGTGCATCATTGAGTACGGACACTTGCCGGTTCAGGTAATCACTCCAGTGGTGGCCTTCTATTCCTAACATTTTAGTGCCGTTGGACAGCACATAGCTGTGGGTGGCATCAACTGTCCCCGGCGTGGAAATACCGATGGCATGAACCGCATCGCCAGCCCGGGCTTCCAGCTCTTCAATTAGCTTTTTGACCGATGATTTCCATACGGCGCTGTTGTCCTGACCGGGTAGGTCATTGGTTGGCAAACTGGTTTCATACAGGCGATCACCTTGGGTATTGGTTAATATGGCTTTAATTTCTGTGCCACCAATATCAATTCCAATCAACGACCTTTTTTCTTTCATGTCTTAACCGGGTTTACATCGGGCACCTGGCCATCACTAATTGACCAGCCACCATCAATCTCCAGAACCTGACCCGTAGTGAAACGGGATCCGTCGGAGAGTAAATAACAGGCTGCTGCAGTGAGGTCATCCGGAGTTGCCATCCGGCCACCGTCCAGAGGTTGTTTGGTTTTGATGTACTCGCTAATCGCCGGATCACCGGCTGCACGCCGGGCCATCGGCGTATAGGTCAAACCAGGCGCGAGGACATTTACCCGGATGTTTGCATTGGCATAATAGGAAGCAATGGATTTGGAAAATCCAATGATGCCGGCCTTGGCGGCTGCATACGCATGGGTTGCAAAGTGGGCCGGGGCAGGGTGAAAGGCCAGGACAGAACTTAGATTTAAAATGGAACCGGATTGGTCATGTGCCAGAAAATACTGGATGGCGGCACGATTGGACAACATGACCGATTCAAGGTTTAATTGGAAGGTTTTGCGCCATCCTTTGAGACTTATGGTATGAAGGGGGCCATCCCCCCACTTGCGACCACTTCCTCCGGCAATGTGATATAAGGCGTCAAATCCCCCGAATGCGACGACACATTGCTGAATGGCATCAAATGCCGCTTCTTCTTCACGTATGTCCCTGATGATAACATGGATGGGATCGTCAGGCAGCACATCATTTTCCAATCCAACGGCGACCACCTTCGCCCCCTGCTGATGAAACGAATTTACGGCAGCGAGACCGATACCGGAAGTGCCGCCGATGACTACGATTCGTTTTTCTTTGAGTAGTTCAGACATCTATTCCGGTATGTATTTTTGAATAATTTTTCCAGTGTCCTTGATCTTCAGAATGACTTTTCGCTGACCATCAGGCATTTTCTCTTCTTTGATCAACCAGTGAGCATGATCATATTCTTTTGGCCCTATTTTGCCGGCCGGCCTGGTTGATCCCTGCCAAACAGGCAGGTTTACGGGCTCCCAGCGCTTGGATTGCGCAGAGAGATAACAGGCATCCATGATGGCATTGACCACATAACCATCATAGAAGTTCTCCATCGGCCTGGTATGGTTATCCATTGCAGTGAACATATCCGTGAACATATGCTGATAACCCAAAGCATTGACTTCATCCCCGACCGGAAATAACCATCCGGAGGCAGATTCGGCCTTTTCTGCCACATACCGGCCGGTTTCTCTCGCTGAAAAGATTTCGAAACCTGTGCGTAACCAGTGATCCAGGCGCATGGTACCTTCGGTACCGGTGACTTCATCCTTCAATTCCATGCCACCACGAAAGGTCCAACTTACTTCGATTTGACTGATGGCACCTGTTTCGTAGCGGATCAGGGCGATCGCATTATCCTCTGCTTTGATCGGTTTGACCAGCGTATCAGCCCAACACATGACCTCTATCGGGCGGATCTCCTTGCCAATGTAATTACGCCCTATTTCAATGCAGTGGCATCCAAGATCGATAATGGCCCCACCACCAGATTGAGTAGGGTCCCAAAACCAATCACTGTGTGGTCCGGGATGGGCTTCCCTCGCCCGAGCCCAGGTCACTTCTCCGATCGATCCACGTTGAATTGATTCCAGGGCTTTCAGTGTCTTGGGTGTATAGCATAAGTCTTCCAGATAGCCGTGGAAGATGCCAGCCTTTTCAACCATCTCCAGCAATTCCAAAGCTTCCGATCCATTCATTGCCAATGGCTTCGTACATAAAACGGCTTTCCCACATTCTACCGTTAATTCAATGGCTTTGCGATGCAGATTATTCGGAAGTCCGATGACTACCACATCACTTTCCGGATCCCTGATGGCTTCTTCCAGGTTGTCGGTCCAGCGAGGAATGTTCCAATCTCCGGCAAATGAACTAGCCCGTTCTGCATTTCGCGAATAGACATTGACGACCCGGTCTGGACGCCGGTGTTCATGCAGGGATTGTGTATAGAACATACCGATCAATCCCGTACCGAGCATGGTTATTTTGTGTGCCATAGAATAGGAAATTTAGTCGAGATTAAGTTCCCACGGCGACCGGTAAGACCGCCGGACAAACTGATTAGCCGGTTCAAAGTTGGTGATGCGCATGTTGGGGCCATCCCATAACAGTTCTTTGCGGCCCGGATAGGTCCATTGTACCCAGTCATCAATGGCTTCGGCATAATTGTAGGAGAGGACAGCAAGGTTGCCCATGATGACTGTCTCCGTTAAGGGACCGGCTTCGGCAAAAGAGGAGCTGGTATAAGAGCCATACCCTGATTTACATGCCCGGACCCATTGTTGTTGATGGCCTTCTTCGCCATTCGGGACCAGTGGCCGGGCAGGTACGGGTAAGGGAATATCCTTCATGGATTTCGTGGGTAGGACGGTCGGGTTACGGCCAAATAAACCGGCCATCATTTTTCCGGTAGATCCTTCAAACAGGATGCCTCCATCCCACTCACCCATTTGTTCATCCGGTAATAATTCCGGCGGCCTTTCCGGTAGGATGCCACCGTCGTACCAGATTAATTCTACGGGTATCATGTCCCCTCGACGAGGGAACTGCAGATGAATTTTCGTAGCAGCGGGGTAACTGTCCATCGTGTTATCCACTTCGAAAAATCCTTTCCACTTGCTGCTTGCACTGCAATAGACAGAATCAGGATATTTCAACTTCAATGCCCTGAAAGGTACGTCCATAAAATGACATCCCATATCGCCCAGGGCGCCGGTTCCAAAATCCACCCACCCCCGCCAATTGGCCGGTATGTAGAGCGGATTAAAATCACGAAATGGTGCGGTGCCCAGCCAAAGATCCCAATGTACTTCGGAAGGGACGGCATGCTTTTCTTTGGGAATAGGAATGCCCTGGGGCCATACCGGACGGTTGGTCCAAACATGGACTTTGTGCACGTCACCGATCAGGCCATTTTGGATCCAGGACTCGATATATCTTGTACTGTCCCCACTGCTTCCCTGATTCCCCATTTGGGTCACCACCCGATATTTCTCAGCAGCTTGGGTCAGTAAGCGAGCTTCATAGATATCATGGGTAAGAGGCTTTTCACAGTAAACATGTTTCCCTCGTTTCATTGCTGCCATGGCCATCACCGCATGCATGTGATCGGGGGTGCTTACCAACACAGCATCGATGTGCTGATCTTCCTTATCCAGCATTTCTCTGAAATCCCGGTAATAGGGAGCTTTAGGAAATTGCTTTCGCCGATCGACGGCCATTCGGTCATCAACATCGCACAAGGCTACCAGGTTATCAGAACCATTGTTGTAGGATAAAGCAATATTGACTTCGCCTTTTCCTCCTGCCCCAATGGCTGCGATATTTAACCGATCACTGGGAGAGGTGTATCCTTTTCCACCCAGTACATGCCGGGGAACGAGGTAAAAGCCGATTGCGGCCGTACCGGTTGCCTCGACAAATTTACGTCTCTTCATGACCACTTATTTCAATGCGTTAACTGGCCAGGGCATTCCTGCAGTAATCCAGACACTTAGCGACTTCCTTCACCGGATCAGAACCTTCCGGGACCGCATATTCCAGTTCGATTGTTCCGGGGAATTTATATTTCTGCTCCCGCATGAGATGAAGTGCAGCGATGATGGGGGTATCGCCTTCACCCCAGGGTAAGTTGCCTTTACCATGTTCAGGCGTCTGCCGGTCTTTCAGGTGCATGCTGTGGATGCGGTCGTGTTTTTCTTTCAGGATTTTCAGCGGATCATCATTCCCTGCAGCCACGTAATGGCCGAGATCGATATTCATTGCGTTGTATTTGGATTGGGACAAGGCCGTATCCCACAGTGTAGGCGTTTGTTGCTCATGCCCGTGATAGGCAACATAAATCTTGTGCTTTTTAGCCATGGTACCGAGTTTTAGAGTTTGCGCATCATCACCGGGGTGTTCCAGGGTTACATGCGTTGCACCTAATGCTTTTGCCGCTTTAAAACCATACTCCATCTCGGCATCGGTATTGCGATTGCTGAATGCATTGGGTTTGAAGGCATAAATGCTTACTCCGGCATCCTTGTACATTTGGGCTAGTTGCGTGAATTTATCCATCGATGCTCGCGATCTCCATGCAGCGACAGCTTTACTGTGGGCCTGCATTTGGGCTTGCAAATCATCCCACTCTTTCTGTTCTTCATCGGTCAATTTTTCCCCGTCTCGTCGCTTGCGCCAGAATTTCATCATACTGCTCATGGGTACCGGATTGTCCGGGCAACCGGCAAAAGACTCCGCGGCATCTCCCATCAATTCGATGGCACTTAATCCGCTATCGACGACGTACTTCAGAATGCTTTCGGCATGTTGATCCGGCAAATCACGAAAAGAATAGGTAATGGTCCCAATTTGCACGCCATTGATCATGGAATTTGGTTTGTTAAAATGCCTGATGATGCCGGGCATCCCGATGAGTTGATTGCCCCCAAGTACGATTCCTCCGGCGATATGGGTGGATGTTCGGAGGAATTGGCGGCGCGAATGGGTGGGTTTGTTGGATGGATTGTTCATAATCTGAATTCTGAACGGTTAATGAAAAGATTGGACTCCAGGATCAAGGTGATTGATCTCTAAAGATAACCAATTTGCCAGGCAAGAAAAAAGTATTACGGGCAAACCCTGGGCAATTTATAGGAATCCCGATTTGACAACGGGGGCCTGCACGACTCAAACATTCCTCACCGGTCTGACGGCTACGTTGAGATGGTCGCATCCAAAGATCGATTGGGAAGTGAACACCGGAATACACAATAATCACATTTTTTTGTAACTTAATGAGAATCAACGCCAATGCCCGGAGAGTCAATCCTCTGGTTTGGAATTGGGAACATCCAGATATTGATTTAGAGCCTGAATTCATTCGTAAAAATTAAATCAATATGACATTACCAATCAAACCTCCACCTCCCCCTCAGAGGATCTCTTACCTCGTATTTTCAATTACCTCGTTAATAATTTCCGTTTATTTCGGAGCCACCGACTGGCTCTATTTCAGCAACACCTCTTCACCGGTTCCCGGCGTTTCGGATAGTCCCGATTTGACGCGCATGGGCATCGGTTATTTGATTGGGGGCACATTATTCTCCTATTTCTTTGCATTAGCCAGAAGCAACAACGTCACATTCAGTCAAAAAGCGGCCGGACAAGGAAAATACAGCCCGGTTCCAGGATGGTTATTGGGCGCATTGCTGGCGCTCATCATTTTTTTACCGGCAGCATTTATTAACAGTGCCGTGATGGTCAATTGGAATTTGGGAGATCTTTTAACGGAAGCGGTTTTCCACCTGATCCAATTTGCAGTAGCTGGGATTCTGGTCAGACAATTTATTAAGTAATCGAGCGACGGCGCTTGAAATAAAACTCCCGGCACCTCATTTATTGGCCGGGATGTTTCATTTTAGTTATATCGTCGCAAAAGTTGCCGGTAAGCCACATTTTTTTTCAAGGGAACCAGTACCGGATCGTATTCAAAGTTGAACAGGTGAAATTGTTGTCCTTTGTCCAGGGCGATTTCAAGAAATTCAATCGCTTTATCAGGGGCATTTAATCCCAGCCATATTTGAGCTTTCGCGTAGGCACAATTTGCTTGCAAATAAGGACTGGCAAACGTATCCAAAGCCTGGATCATCGTTGTTGCCTCATCTACTTTGTGTTCCCTGCCTAATGCATACCCTAATTTTCCCAGATAATAGAGCTGATATCCATCGGCCAGGCTTTCATTAAATTGGGCAACAACCCGCTTTAAATAATATTCGACCTTGGAAAATTCGCCCATACAAAAATAAATCTGCGACAGTCGCGCTGCCTGATCCGGTTTTTCCTGATCAGGGATCAATGCTAAGGTTTGTTGACCAAGCTCCAGGGCATGATCAATTTCTTCTTCCAGAAAAGCTTCTTGGGTAGCCCAACCATACAGGTAAAGCTGGTCGCCATAAGTAAAATCCTGTGTTCGTGATTTCTCCAGAAACTCATGAAGTTCGCTCCATTTTTTTTGGTGGACCAATACCCGTACCTGGAGCAGTTTCAGGTTCATATCAATGGTGTCAATTTGCCGGCTTTCTACAACGGACAAAATATTCCAGGCCTGATCCAGCGAATCCATTGCCATCAGGGCCAACGCTAAGTATTCAATACGGTCCAAGCAATAGGAGCAATCTGAATAATCGATCAGGCGCCAGTCCACCTGCCTGGCTACCTCAATGGCTTCCTGTGGATTATTGATCAAAGTCATCGCATTGGATACGGCTCCGGAATTGATGAAAAGGTCTTCACGAGCCAGCTTATATTCTTTGAAAAAGTAATCGTGAGCCAATTTGTTGTTGCCGGAGTTCAGTGCTTTCAGAAAGTAAAAATAATTTCTTTCCGACTGGGATAAATCAAGATTTCGGCGCTCAAGGTTTTTGATTAAGGAGTCTGTTTTTTCAGGGGTACGATAAATGTAGGTGGCAACGATTTCCAGTAGGTATCCCCGGACGAAGCTCGAATCCACTTGCAGGCAATTGCGCAGGTGTTTAAAAATTTCAGATGGCGATTTCTCCCATTGCGATATGGCCTTATTGTATTCTATGTAACTGTCCCTGAGAGGCGTTTTTTGTTGAAAATAGGGATTGTCTTTGGTCAACCAGAACCCCAATACTTTTTGTTCGATTTCATCAAGGACATTGCGGAATGAACTGGAATTGTCTTTGGCGATGGCCAGTTGTGTACTGAATTCCAACGTATAGGCATTCAAAATAAAGGCACTCATAAAAATGCTATCATTCAGCAAATAATAGCGGCCGGTCAAAATATAATTCATTTCCTGGGCGCTTTGATCGACCGGATTATATCCTTCGTAATTTTGAATATTTTTGAGATGGGGCCGAGGATCGATAAAATAAGGTGTCCTTACCTCAATCTGGCCAGAACTTCTCAAGCCTTCAGCAAGTAAATTCATCGCAGTGGCTCCAATGAAATCCAATTCCGGACTGCCCGTTTCATTGGCAAATGGCATGACCGTTATGCCATTCCTTTTTACTTGCTCTACGATTTCCTGAGTCGGTTTATTATTGTTATTTATTCTTACAAAGAAGAGAATTCCAATCAGTACCATTAATAACATGCCGGGAATAAAGCCTGATTTTTTTTGGATGACCCGGCTTAGATTCGATTTGAGAGGAATCTGAAGTTTACCCTCCAACTGTTCGACATTGGGAACAGCCAGCCCATCACCGGTAAATGCATAAACTTTCAGGGCATTTGAAACATTTTTAAAATAAAAAGTACCAAGGTATTTGCATTTTCTGGATAGCCGGTGTTGGATTTGTCCATAAATCTCTTCGGTAAACAGGATGCTTCCAGGTATCCCGATGGATTCAATTCTCGAAGCGATGTTGACCGTGTCCCCATAGATATCGGTCGAATCGACCACCACGTCTCCCAGATGCATTCCTATACGAACAGGAATATTTCCGCTTTTTTGGAATTCCTGTTGCAATTTTAAGGCACCATTCACTCCATCAATAACGCTGTCAAAAACAATCAGGCATCCGTCGCCATAATAATGAATGACACTTCCCGAAAAGTCATGGATGTTGGCGTTTATTATTTCTTTGAACTGATGGAGTATTTCCAGAGCCTTTCCCTCGTCCTGCTCCATCAGTGCCGTATATCCGCTAACATCAGCAAACATCACCGTGCGCAGTTTATGCGGAACTTCCGAAGCTGGCATAAGGAACCCTTTCCTAACAATTTACTGAAAAGAATCCAATAAAACAATGCGATTGGTTTTCCCTACCTGAATGATAATGAAGCCTTTAGAATGGAATTGTGCTAATAGAATGGAAGTGCGGGTCTTGTGGCTACTGATCTCTGGTGACGTCTGCCGAGCATGTTACAACATCATTTTGATACTAAGGATAAGCCATCATTGTTTAGGCGGTGGTGGTGAAATCATGATATGGGCCCGGTGCGTACCCGGATCCATGATCCAGGGACCACCAGGGACCGTTGGTTGGATGGGTAAGCCGGTTGATTCGGCGGTAGCCCAGGGTATATAAACCACATAACGGTAATTGGCACCTTCCACTTTACCGGTTTGCGGATCAAAGTGAACATCTCCTCCCTCCAATAGATGGAGGGTGGCCGGATGTTCCGGCATCGGTAATTTGCCGGATTTTGCCTCTTCCTCGCGAATGACAAAAACCTCATCGGCATTTTTTCCTTCGGCACGCAATTCACGGCCCCTTTTCATGAATGGCTCCAGATCTTTGTGATAACATACCGTTTGAAATCCTGGCCGGGCCGGATCATCGGAAAGGCAGATTAAGCTATTGGTGCCCGGGCGAAGCTCCACCAATTCACCTTTGCCATTATATCCATAAACGGCGGCGCCTGCCCGGTCTGGTTCCGGCGCTGCTTGCAGGGCCTCGCTTATTTGCAGGGATTTATCAGGAATATTCTGCGCACATCCGATCAGGTAAGCGCTGGATAAAAACGTAAAAAACAGTGCTGCTCGTAACATGCGTGGTGATTTTTGACCTAAGGAAAGTTAATCAAAATTCAACGCAATGGCAAAGAATAAAAAAGGGCAGCCGGTTTTAGCTGCCCTCGATCGAATTTTAATTTAATATTTCTTAGTTGCTCTCGGCCGGATCGGCAGCAAGGGTGAATGTACGGGTCACCGGATTGAGAGGTGTATTAACCGGATTTCCAGATCCATCGATCAAAGTCAGTTTGATGGTGTTTTCACCCAAAGGCAACCCTTCAATGTAATAGGGCTTCCATTCATCGATGATGTGCTCCTCACCGTTGATTTCCGCTTTGACTTTATAGGCGGAGCCCAATTCCAGGTTAGCCAGGTAAAAATCGAGCATTACCTTATCCGTTTCGGCATGGCCGGTATAGGTGCCTTTTGGCCGGCTGTAGAACAACATTGGGTCGGTTACTTCTTCCGAGGAAGTGAAATTTTTATTCTCTGCCTGCACCTTTTCCAGGATATAAGCCTGTGGGGTTTTTATGCTTTCGTGATAGGACCGTGACAGGAAGGCCAACACGTAATGTGTTCCGTCTGGCATATCATAATCAAAATCCTCGGTATAATGAGCGGAATAAGGTTCGTTGTCTACAATCAGGTGGATGTGTTGACCTTTCGCGGAGTTCGCACACATTTTTGCTCCGGCATCGGGAGTTTGAACACCCAATTGATACGAATCACCACTGACTCCAAATTCGAAATGACCGTCAATATAATTCATGGATTCCAGGGAAGCATCGGGATAGGCCTGGGATGCGCTAAATGGTACCAGGGTATATTTCAGCATACTTGCCTCCGCACCATGTTCAGTTTCATCTCCCTGAGCATTGGGATCCTGACATGCAGCAAAGGGGAGAATGGCTGCAATGATTAGCCAGTTTGAGATTTTCATAATTCCTATTTTTTAAACTAACAAAGTTAATCGCTTTTGTTTTAGAATATTCCTGTCATATTTTACAAAAACGAATGCAGGTGGCATATTCCTTGTTGTAGCAACCCAAAATCATCAGGAAACCATGCATTCCTTACGTTTCGCCGCCACCATCGTATGTACATTTCTATTCGCTCAGCTCCCTGGTCAACAGGAGCCGGTTACGGATAGTTTGGGAATTCAATTGGACCGCATGGTTCCCCGGTTTGTTGAACGTGGATTTTCAGGTGCTATTCTTGTGGAAAAAGAGGGTAAAGTCATCCTGAAAAAGGGCTATGGAAATGCGCAGGAACGGCCGGAAATTCCTTTTCGGACCAATACGGCTTTTGGAATCGGCACACTTTCCATGCAATTCACTGCAACGGTGATCATGCAGTTGTATGAAAAAGGGATGATCGAACTGGATGTGCCTATTTCACATTATCTCCCTGAGGTTTCCGATGACAAGAAAAATATAACCATTGGACAATTGCTTAGTCATTCTTCCGGGTTGCCGGATTTTTTCAATAACAAGAGCGATCACAAAAACATCCCGCGTAATCTGGCATTCCGTGAGATCATGGATCTGCCCCTTCAGTTTAAACCGGGAAAGGGCTTTCTATTCTCAAATGCCGGTTATACCCTCCTGGCCATGCTGTTTGAACAGGTCTCCGGAATCCCGTACCTCGATTATCTGCAGCGTGAATTATTCCCTCAGGCTGGGATGGTAGAAACGGGGTTCAATGGCTCTCAGATTTGGTCGGAAACAAGGGTCGCCGAAGGAAGAGGGTTTGTCGAGGTGGCTGACAATAATCCGCTGCGTTGGCCGGAACCGACCTGGAACATCATTGGTACCGGAGAGATTGTCACGACACTGGATGACCTGATCGCCTGGAAGGAAGCCTGGGAGGACAATCGTTTGGTCAATGCCAAAACCAAAGAGCTTATGATGCAAAAACATGCACTCGACCGTACCCAACGATTTATCGAGTACGGATACGGATGGCGGCGTAAACAGGAATTGGGCAGCGAAATGATCTATAATTCCGGTGGAGGGGAGTATGGTCAACTGGCCACGATTCGGTTTTATCCCGAACAAAAGGTTTCCATCGTGCTTCTTTCCAACAGCTATCAGGATGTCAACCCATTGGCAGCGGTATTGATAACCCAATTCGAGAAGCAATTTATACTGGGAGAGCAGTAAGCTAAATCCTGGATTCAGGAAATTTTCCTTTCATCTTTCTACCTAATTTTTTGTTATTTACGACAAAGACCATTGAATTGTTATGGAAGTTGTCGACCGGATGGAATTGCGGGTTGAGGGGATGACCTGTACCAATTGTGCCAATTCCGTAAAGAAATACCTGGAATCGGAGGGCTTGCAGGACGTGGCTGTCAATTATGCAGCCAAAGAAGTCCATTTTGCCACGCCCGGCAAGCAGATGGATTGGGAAGAAATACGGAAAGGACTGGCCGGGCTGGGCTATCAACTCATCCTCGGCTCAGAGAATCCTCCCTATTGGAACCTGACCCGAAAATGGGTTCTGAGCGCCATTTTTACGGTGCCCCTCTTTCTGCTTCACATGACTCATATGTTTGGCGTCGTCATGCCGGAATTCCTGACCAATCCCTGGACTCAATTGATCTGGTGCCTTCCACCGTTTCTGATCGGATTTTTGCATTTTGGGAAATCGGCCTATTCCGGCTTGCGGATGGGGGTGCCCAATATGGATGTTCTCATTTTTATCGGAGGCACTGCCGCCTTTATTTATTCCGTAATCGGCACCATTCAGGGTAACCACGCAATGATTTTTTATGAGACCGCCGCCATGATATTCACCCTGGTATTATTAGGTCATTGGATCGAAGATCGCAGTGTGTCCCAAACAACGACTGCCATCGATGAATTGGCAAAATTGCAGGTCGATCAAGCTCGCATGGTGATGCCGGATGGTAATTACATCCTGGTGGACCGGCAGGAAATAAGACAGGGCGACTTCCTTCAGGTGAATGAGGGCGATCACATTCCAACGGATGGAAAGATCGTCACCGGTGAAGCCACCATCAACGAAGCCATGATATCCGGAGAGAGTGTTCCCGTGCTAAAACAGAAAGGAGATTTTGTCATTGGAGCAACCATCGTTCAATCCGGCAACTTCCGGATGAAAGTTACCGCGGTGGGTCAACAAACCGTGCTCAATAAAATCATCGATCTGGTGAAGAATGCCCAAATGGACAAGCCAACCATCCAGCGTTTGGCAGACCGGATCAGCAATATATTTGTGCCAACAGTTGTCAGCCTGTCTTTAATTACCGTTCTGCTCGGTTATTTTGTCCTTGACGTGGGGTTTCAAAAAGCCATGCTGAACGGCATTGCGGTCCTGGTGATCTCGTGTCCATGTGCCATGGGGCTGGCTACGCCAACCGCCGTGATGGTTGGCGTGGGCCGGATGGCCAAATCGGGGATCCTGGTTCGCGGAGGACGCACGGCCGAGGATTTTGCCCGGATTCAGGAATTGGTACTGGATAAAACCGGAACACTGACTACCGGTGATTTCCAGGTACATCATATTGATTATCAGAATAATGAACCGGAATTAATCAACCATATTATCTTTCAGCTGGAATCAAAGTCATCGCATCCTATTGCTGCCTCTCTGACGAATTACATTCAACCATTACCACATCAAATGGGACCTGATTTGTCCAGGATCGTAGAAATGAAGGGCCAGGGTATGGAAGGATTTGATGCACAGGGTGCCACCTACCGTCTGGGAAATCCTGAGTTTGCAGGGGATGAAACGGAATTAAATCAAGGTTGGTTGGTGTTGACGAAAGATAAGACCCGGTTGGCATCCATTCAGATTGCCGATGAAATTAAGGATCAGGCCAGGGAGGTCATCGATTATTTTCGTGGTGCCGGTGTCCGGACCGTGTTATTAAGTGGAGATCAGGAGTCCAAAGTCAGGGCGGTTAAAAACAAACTGGGACTGGATCAGTCGCTTGCACAACATACCCCGGAAGAAAAGCTTAATTACATTAAAATTCGGAGTCAAAAAAAATCCATTGCCATGGTTGGTGATGGCATCAACGATGCCCCGGCATTGCAACAGGCCACGGTAGGCATCGCCATGAGTGATGCTTCAAAAATTGCCATGCAGTCAGCCAATATGGTCATGCTGGATCACCGTCTGGAAAAGCTCAGACAAGCTCATTTGTTGAGCCGGGCTACCCTGACCACCATCAAGCAAAATTTGTTTTGGGCATTCGCGTACAATGTTGTGGCGATCCCGGTGGCGATGGCCGGATTTCTCAATCCGATGTGGGGTGCGTTGTTTATGGCCTTTTCGGATTTGGTGGTCATTGGGAATTCAGTTCGGCTTAAATACCGGAGGATCGGCCAGTAAACATGCGCCCGTATTCCCTGAAATATTCGTTGCATTTAACCGGATTAAGCAGGGATTGATCGTCATTTATTTTTACTCTATATTGCCAAAAATGTAGACAAATGCATAAAGCCTTTTTTGTTATTTCCGGATTTCTCATTGTGGGTGCATGTACCGGAAAGGATGATCCTACCCCTGATGCTCCTGAATTACCACTATTGAGCTGGTCGGACATCGAAGTGATCGAGCCCGAATACCGGTTCCCGGTTGACATTACTTATTCCATTACCGGAACCGTGGTTGATCCGATCCAACTGATCCTGCAAACCGAAGACGGTACTGCAATGGCCAATGAAGATTATGTGCCTCAGGTCGACAGAACCATCACCATCCAACCGGGTACCTCATCCGGTACGATCCGGGTGGATGTTATTGGTGACGAGGGAGAGGAAGCAGATGAGACCTTTACCCTCCGGGTTTCATCCAGAAAAAATGTAGAGTTGTCCCAGCGAAGTGTGACGATAACTTTAAAAAATAATGATGCCCTTGACAAATCCGGAGTGAATACCGCATTGGATGGATTTGACGCTCCAACGGCTTACGAGGGCTATAGCCTGCAATGGTCGGATGAATTTGAGGGAGATGCGATCAACACGGATAATTGGAATTTTGAAATCGGAAATGGCCAGGGTGGCTGGGGAAACAATGAGTTGGAATATTACCGACGGGAGAATGCGTATTTGCGTAATGGCCAATTGGTCATCCAGTCGGAAGAAGAATCATTTGCCGATTTAGCGTATACGTCCGCCCGTATGACCACCAAAGGCAAGCAATCTTTTCGTTATGGCCGAATTGACATCCGTGCGGCATTGCCGGTAGGGCAGGGCATCTGGCCGGCATTGTGGTTGTTGGGAGAAAATATTGATGCGGTCGGTTGGCCGGCATGTGGAGAAATTGACATCATGGAGGCCCTGGGACACGAACCGGCGAAAACGCACGGAACACTGCATTATGGTGCCTCACTGGCAGAATACAAATCGCAAACCAATGATTATGATTTAGTGAGCGGCGACTTTAATCAGGCCTTCCATGTTTTCTCCCTGTTGTGGAATGAAGATTCCCTGGAATGGCTGGTGGATAATGTTCCTTATGCAAAAATTAATAGCAATACCATCACACCGGTTAATCCGTTTAATGGCAGTTTCTTTTTCATCATCAATTCGGCAGTAGGTGGTAACTGGCCTGGACGACCCAACGAGACGACTGCGTTTCCTCAATTTATGCTGGTAGACTATATCAGGTATTATCAACAAAACCAATAAATTGCAACATTTAAAAGCGACAAGCCTGCTTATTATGAGATGGCTTCTCTTTTTTATCGTCTTATTAACGGTCGTGGAAGCGTGTAATCATCAGATGGCTTCAACCAGTGTGACGACCAAACAACGCCACGCGGATATTCGCAGAATGCAAATGGAAAATGCTGAAAATCTGGCGGAATACTTAAAAACCCAGCCAGGAGTCATTGTTTCCGGGCATTTTGGCAACTACTCCATCCGGCTCATGGGTGGCGGAAATACCTTTCAGAGTGGCACCGAACCACTGATGATCGTTGATGGGGTTCCTTTTGGCTCCTCCTTCAATGAGTTGGTGAGCTTCGTAAATATGAAGGATGTCCAAAAAATCGAAATATTACGAGACCCGACGTCACTCGCATCCTATGGCAGTAGGGGGGCCAATGGAGTGATTAAAATCGTTATGAAATAAATCAGAATCCAATTTATGAATCGGAGACATTTTTTCGCAGCAGGCGGAGCATTATCATTGGGACCTTGGATACCTGCAGCCATTTCCAAGCAGTACCGGAGAAGATCGGATGCAATGGCCGCTGAAATTTATGAATTGCGCAGGTATGCATTGACATCTGCCGGAAGAGTCGCCTTTGACCAATATTGGCAGGCGGTAACGATCCCTGGATTGACTCGAAATGGAGCTCGTTGCGTGGGTGTATTTGAAGAATACACACCCAGTGATCCGGTCAATATGTATGTATTGGTGGTTTATCCATCCTGGAACGAATATCTTTCGCTCTCGGATCGCATCGTCGGAGATGAAGATTTTATGCAGGGTAAAATAGCCTGGGATGAACTTAGCTCCCAGCAAAAAGCCTTTGATCGGTATGACACCTGGATTCTGGAAGCGTTTTCTGGATTTCAACAACTGCTCCAATACGATGTGACGGAAGACAGGATCTTTGAGTTACGAACGTACGAAGGACATAACGAGGATGCCGTACGCCGTAAGGTGGGAATGTTCAATCACGAAGAAATTAATCTGTTCCGGCAAACGGGATTGCATCCGGTGTTTTTCAGTAAAATAGTTGCTGGTCCCCGGATGCCTGCGCTGACGTACATGTTGAAATTCAAGGACATGGATGAGCGGGATGCCAATTGGAAAGTGTTTGTCGATTCACCGGAATGGAGTGCTATGAAGGACAAACCTGAATACGCGGACACGGTTTCCAACATCATCCAGGTTTTTCTGAAACCGGTGAGCTATTCACAAATCTGATTTTCCACTTAGCAAATCCTTGACCTAGTTGGGTTGAATGTGGCCAAGATGATCAATGTTTCGGGAAAATAACTTCAGGTAATGATCCGATAATACGGCTAAAATTCTCCGGGTAACCACAGTGTCCGGGTATACCTGAGGTGAAAGATGCAATGAAGACCATTCTGCCGAAACACGTTCAAAGGACAGAGAAATGCCTAGAAATGGTAGCATATCGATCCATTTTTCAATGGTTAAGGGAGCTCCGGTTGCATTGTATGTGTGTTTTAGTTGCGGGAAATAATCCCGGATGCCACTTTGAAATTCAAATTCGCTGACCGGAAGATCCGGATAAAACCAGGTTTGGTTTGCCCATTGATAGGGTACCCCATATCCTTTTAAAAGGCCACAAGCACCCATTTTCTGAATGGCCTGAAAGTGGATATCGGTGGGCTTGATGTCAATGTACGGCATCAGATAACCTTTCTGGTCAAGCAAAGCTTGTTGAACTTGCCGGATAGGCACTTCGGATGGTGGTTGATTATGCTGAACGGACAATGCTGCCAGAATGCCGGATGATTGGCCTAATTGCATGACCACCGGCTGTAATCGTGTCGCGCCATTGACAATATTGCTTACACTGATGCTTTTTTCGGTGACGATCAAATCAGGAAAATCCCGGGGCAACAGGCAACCAAGCGGGATGTTGTAGGAGGGCACCT
Organism: Saprospiraceae bacterium; assembly: GCA_020436785.1. Taxonomy (GTDB): domain Bacteria; phylum Bacteroidota; class Bacteroidia; order Chitinophagales; family Saprospiraceae; genus JAGQXC01. The sequence continues at coordinate 27,279 of JAGQXC010000240.1, forward strand.
TAATATTGATAAAGTCAATGGCCGGGGCATCCGGGCGTTCACCATGATGGTGATCAATAGGATAATCGCCTACCGCAATCCCGGCACGATAATAGGCTTCGGGTTGCTCGTAAGGCTTCAACAAGTGATTCACCGTTAGAAATGCCAGTCCCTTGATACGTCGTGATTCACGGTAATAGGGTATCATCGGCAGCTGATCGGGTGTTGGAAATTCACCGGTAGCCAGTCCGAGATTTCTGAATCCCAATTCCGTTTGCAGGTAATACAGAAATCCGAGGGATTTGGCCTTTGCCAGTTCCCAGGCTTTTTCCCGGGCAGCGGGTTTCATATCGATGACATCCAGGTACGCGTCGTTCCCACACCTGGGCCAGTTGATCATGATCTTGCCGCCGGGTAATCGTCCATATTCCAGCATTTGCCGGCAATCGATATACGGCTTTGGATCGGCATTTTCGGGTGAACAGCAACATCGATACGAATCAGGATCATAATTTGATGGCCGAACGATGGTTTTATTGGCTTCAGGCCCATAATCCTGGAGCGTCATCACATAGGTGAGGTCCTGAATGATTGAATTTCCTTGTTCAGGTGCAAATGTTTCCCCAGTAGCTTGTTTGCTATCCATACCTACCTGGAAAGGAACTCCCAGCATGGCTGCACAATCGCCCAGTTCTGTGGCATCTATTAATACCTGTGCAGCAATCTGCACCGTTGCTCCTTCAAGGACAGCATTGAGCAACCATCTTCCATCCTTCTGCCGGATGTCAGTGATAGAGGCATTTAATACGAGATCGATTTGCTTTTGATGCCGTACCATCGCCTGCAGGATGTCATTCCCCGCCGAAGGTTCAAAGAGGGTATTGCTTACCCAGCCTGTTGCCACCGAATCCGGTCCGCCATAATAGGCGTAGATGGAATCACGGAATTCGCCCCACAAGCCTGAAGGTAATTGATGATTTCCATCGATGGCTGAGACGCCCGCAGCGGTGAGCATTCCCCCCAGCCATGGCGTTGATTCCAACAACAAACATTTTGTTCCTTGCCTCGCACAGGCAATAGCTGCCATCGTTCCGCTGGCACCTCCACCCACGATGACGACGGGGTAGGTTTGATGGTTCACCACCTGTCCACTCGCCGGGAGTAGAAAATACAGCACTGAGACCAACGTCAGGAATCTGCCCACTCGCTAAAGTTTTATTAAAAATAGTAAAAGATGGCAGGTACAAATTGTCCATGCCAGGCGCTTTTCGCCCCTTCATTATTTATTCTGCGGCCCCTCATTGATCCAGATGTCCAGCCGAGGTGATTGCCAGGAATAGGGCTTTCCCAGCACATCGAGATCTCCATCCCCATCGAGGTCTGCCAATTTTCCTTCATGCACACCATATCCGGTAGCAACAACCAATTTTTGAAAATGCCCGGTTCCGTCCCCGAGCAATATCCGGACTTCAGCATCCGGGTTGCCTTCCCCGAAGCGCATCTCCGCATTGAAGAGATCCAGATGGCCATCATGATTGAAATCCAGGATTTCAAGGGTGTGACCGTTATCCACCGAGTCCATGAGTACCTGAGGTGTCCAGATTCCTTGCTTCCATTGATAAAGGATCATGGGTCCGATCCCATCCCCGACGACCATGACCACTTCCGGGCGCCCTCCTTCAATCAATTGACCGGCGACGATCCGCGTAAAGGTGTAACTGGCATCGATGATGTTCTCGATAAAATGTCCTTGTTGGTATTTAAACCAGCGTCCACCGGCCACAATATCCTGCACGCCATCACCATCCATATCCTGGCCATACAATCCTTCATGTTCATTGACTTGACGCCAGGGCGGGTAGGCACTTCGTGGTACCATCTCGCCATCCGAGGAATACGTGTAAACGGGTTGAATCTCCCATTCGGTCACTTGTGTGGGTTTGGCCGGTATGCGGGCATAAAACAAGGTATTTGCCGATTGATTCCAAAACACCAATTCCGGCTTTCCATCTCCATCGCAATCAATGAAGGTCCGGTCGTGGTGTTTAGTCTGTCCGTGTCTTTTGATCGTATGTCGTGTCCATCCACCAGCAGGATCAAAATCGGGATAGGGGTTTTCCCACCACCAAACCTCATTACTCCGCGCTTCTCCACCAAACACGAGGTCGATGTCTCCATCCTGATCGATGTCATATGCAGCAGCCCCGGCTTCGATACGCAGGAGTTCAGGCTCGATGATCATTCGCTGCCAACCTGTCTTATTGCGGATCAAACCGATCAATGCAGGCGCCTGGGTTCGTTCGGCAATGAAGATGTCATTGATTCCGTCGTTATTGACATCCGCAACCAGGCTGGCTGTTTGTTCGGAACCACCGTTCATGGGTGGAATATCTCCGGTGGTGGTGCTGAGGTGTTCCCATAGGTAGAAAGGTACAATAGGTATTGAGTCTTGCGTCCTTGAACTTCCTTTGACCTCCGGTGTGAAATGATGTGTATCCGTGATGGATTTTACATCTGTGAAGCAAGCAATGTATGAAATAAAAAGGAGGACACACCACATATCCGTATTCATTGAAGGCTGTCATGCAATTTAGTGATAGAAACTAAAAAATGCATCACCGTCGCCTCCCCGTCTAACGTCTAGTGTCTAATATCTATAATCTGACCAATGCTGATCCCGTTCGGGGAGATCGTCAAAGGCCCTCCGGCATCCCGCTGCTGTCGCAGCGATGTTTTTTTAAGCCCATCGCCTCGCCATCTAACGTCCAGTGTCTAATATCTATAATCTGACTAATGCTGATCCCGCGCGGGGAGATCGTCAAAGCCCCCACGGCATCCCGCTGCTGTCGCAGCGTTGTTTTTTTATCACCGTCGCCTCCCCGTCTAACGTCTAGTGTCTAATATCTATAATCTGACCAATGCTGATCCCGTTCGGGGAGATCGTCAAAGGCCCTCCGGCAT
>JAGQXC010000241.1 GCA_020436785.1 Saprospiraceae bacterium
ACAATTTGAAGTCTTCGCTGACCAGTTGATCCTGGTTATTGATAAGGATGGGTTTCTTGGCATGAAATATCCCCAGGTTACGGATACCATCATCGATCAGTTCCTCAACCGTGCCACGAATCTTCCGGGATAATCGCAGCCTGCCGGCTTGTTCTGCATCGATGAGCGCCTTCTGCAAAACGGTCATATACTCTAAAAACAAACTTCGCTCAAAGACAAAGTCCTCTTCCGGAAGCCGTAACAAGCTGAATAAATCAGTCTCTTTCAACTGTTTTTGCAGGGCGTTGAACGCGCCAAATGCGACCGCGTGACTGCTTAGTACGATGTTTTCCCTTAAGAAACGCTCTCCGATCTTTTCTCCCAGTAATTTGGTGTACACCTGCTCCCGCTGCTCATTGACACCCAGCTCATGATTGAGAATGAAGTAATCTTTTACTTCTATGGGCATGCCATGCTCATTAAAGCTATTGCCTTTGTCGTCCACATCATTGCCGGCAATATCCATCGGGTTTCCAAAAGACAGGGTGATGTCTGAACTCGCTGAGAAAAACTTCCAGGCAAAATTGAAAATATTACGAAGGCTCTTGAATTCATCTTCAGCGGTCAGGTATTTCTCCTTACCAATTCGGGCTAAATGCTGGTTAATCAAAAAGTTGGCTTCCAGGACGCTGTGGTAACTGAGCACGAGGGGTATGACAAAGATCTTGTCGGTTTTTTTATTCTTGTAAATTTCTCGTTGCGCTTCAATGATCGTTCCTAATAAGCCCAATTTCAACCGGCTTTCAATGGCACCATCCCGGGACCGTGTACCACCGGGGAAAAATAAACTATGGACCCCCCGTTCGATGGACAAGGTGCTCATGGCCTTGAGAACTTCCAGGTAAATGGGGTTTTTCTTGCGCCGGTCTACCCGGTAAGCGCCGAGCCGGTTCATGAAGTAGCCAAAAAATTCACTGTTGTATAAATTCAATCCGGCTCCGTAGGAGAAAGCCGGCAGCCCCATCACACTGTCGAGGGCATAGCCAATCAGAATGGAGTCAAGGTTACTGAAATGGGTAGGCACAACCACCAGGGTACCCTGCTGGGCCAGCGTGCGTATTTTATCGATGGGACCTTGTACCTTCATCCTTTGATATAAGCGGTGTCTGGCCCCAAACATCCGCAAGAAGTTGCGATTGGCCGCAGTATTGAGCAAACGATGGAAAAAAGCAGTTAATGCTCTCCGGGCAAATTTAAATGTATTGATCCTGAAGTTACCAACCACTTCTTCAGTGTACCGTTGGATGATGATCTTTAAAAGATCGTCTTCGATTTGTTTGCGGTTGTTAGAGAAGTAGGCGTCGCGCAGGCTCGCCAGGAGGCGTTTCCAAAAGGCATTTTCTTTCGGCGGATCGGCCTTCCAGGGCTCTTCTTTGATACGGATTTTTTCCAGGTAGATGGTTTTCGAAAGCAGGGTCTCGAGATTGTCGCCGTGTTTCGCCTTCAGGTTTTGGTAGGCATATTCGTTGACCTCCTGGATGAATGCTTGTCTGTCTTCGCTTAATTTGTAGATCGGCCAGTCTTCCAGATTCGGCCAGATCTGCGGATATATCTTGTAAACCGGATCCTTACTCATTGCCTAAACCCTCATTCAGTGACGCAATATACGCTAATATGCGGTCATACCCCATTTTTGTGACCGTAGAGGTGTGGAACTCCGGAGGCATTTCACTCCAGCTTTCCAACATTCGAGTCTGGAATGCCGTAAGGTTCTCTTGCAATGCTCCGGGTTTTGACTTGTCCTCCTTCGTGTAGACAATGCTAAATGGCACCATAGCTTCTCCCAGCCAATTAATAAAGTTCAGATCAAGCGCCTGGGGAGGCAGATTGCTGTCAATAAGTACAAATGTATTGACCAGATTTGGTCGTTTACTGAGGTAATTCTCGATCATGCGTTTCCAGCGTTCCCGTTGTTTCTTTGAAATTTTTGCATACCCATAACCTGGCAGGTCAACCAGGTACCAGGCCTCATCCACCAAGAAAAAATTGAGGGTTTGCGTCTTGCCGGGCGACCCGGATACTTTCGCCAGATCTTTACGATTCGTCAGCAAATTAATGAGACTGGATTTCCCCACATTGCTACGTCCAATAAAAGCGTACTCAGGAAAGTTCGTTTCCGGACATTGATCCAGGTACACAAAACTTCCCTTGAACGATACTTCTTTGATCATCATGATGCAAAAATAGCGATTCCAGCTACAGCTTCGGGTAGCTTCAATCCGTATGGAACCAAGTGCCTCAATCCTAGGCTTCCCTGAGCGTGTATTCTCGCCCGATGGACAGGCATTGACAATTTAATAACCAACACATTATATATTCTTCTTATCTTTAATATTAATTTTTAATTCCCAAGCGTTAAAAATATTGTAAAAGCAGTCACGTGTGTACCGGACGTAAAAAAGCATCGTTCTTCATTTAAACTGCACAAATTAGATGATTATGAAAAGGATCTATCTCTTCGGCTTGCTGGCCCTGTTTATTTCTGCTACCCCACTGTCGGCTCAGATCAAATTTGGCATCAAAGGCGGATTGAGTTCCTACAACCTGAGTCCGAATGACCTGATCATCACGAACTCGGAAGCCCTTAGGGAACTGGACATTAAGGTTCAACAAGCTGAATTAGGGATCCACTTCGGGATCATCACTCAAATTAACCTTGGCGGTTTCTTTATCCAACCGGAAGCCGTGTTCAATTCCAATTCAGTTACCTTTAATATTCAGGACTTCCGTCAGGCCGACGTAATCAGTCAAACGTTAAGTGAAAAATACCAATACCTGGATATTCCTGTCCTGCTGGGTCCGAGATTGGGTCCATTCCGGCTGGGAATCGGTCCGGTTGGCCACGTATTCCTCAACTCAACCTCAGAACTGTTTGACCTGAGCGGATACAGTCAGAAATTTAAAGAACTTACCTATGGCTGGCAAGGCGGGATAGGCATTGATCTTTGGAAATTCCAAATTGATCTCCGTTATGAAGGCAACTTCTCAAAATTCGGAGACCACATCACCTGGAACGGTACCCGGTTTAACTTTGACCAGAGTCCAAGCCGGATGTTGGCTTCTTTGGCGATAACCTTTTAACCGTGTGAACGGTCGGTAAAATATTTTGTTACTTTGCAAATCTCACAGTGATCCAGTAAGTGAACTTATTGGATCTTTGTTTTCTCAGTGCAACCGGAACCTCCAATGAAATTGACTTATCTCGATTATGCTGATTTGCCTTTCGTAGCATCCCGTGACCTGCACTATATCCAGAAGGATCCTTCCCTAAAACCTTTTTATACCTATCCCCCGGACCTGGATCAATTTGCCCACATTATTGAACAACGGCAAAAACATCCGGTCGACCGGAATTTGCTGGTCAGTACGCTGCAACAGCAATACCGACACCGGGAATCCCAACCCTTGGTAATGGAACGCATCGAATCCCTGCGCTCCCCCCAGGCCTTTACGGTCATCACCGCCCATCAACCCAGTTTGTTTACCGGTCCACTCTATTACATTTATAAAATCCTTTCTTGCATTCGCCTGAGTCAGCTTATCCAGGCAAACCACCCTGAATACCGTATTATCCCTCTTTTTATTCTGGGAGGTGAAGATCATGACTTTGCAGAGATCAATCATTTGCATATCGGAGACCGGACCATCCGTTGGGATCACCCATCCATCGGAGGATCCTGTGGCCGTTTATCGACAGAAGGAATCGATCAATGCATTGAGGCTGTAGCTACCTTACTGGGCGATGGAACGCAACAGGAAACACTCATGCACACCCTGCGCCAATGTTATCTGGGAAGTCACAATTATGCGGAAGCGACCATCCGGTTTTTACATCACCTTTTTGGTCGTTTTGGCCTGGTCATCCTGAATATGGATCACTCCGGATTTAAAATGGCATTCCGTAAGGTCATGCTGGATGATTTGCTTCAACATTCTTCTTCCCGGCTGGTACCACCGGTACAGAAGCAATTGGAGGATGCCGGATTTCCTGCACAGGCCTTTGTGCGTGACATCAATTTATTTTATTTCAATGGCAATCAACGTGAGCGTATAGAGCAGGAAGGCGAAGAATTCATTCTGGTGGACAGCCTGATCCGTTTTTCCAAATCCGCCATGATCAAGGAACTGGAAGACCATCCCGAACGATTCAGCCCCAATGTCATTTTACGGCCGTTGTACCAGGAAACCATTCTACCCAACCTGGCCTACATTGGTGGTGGTGGGGAGTTGGCTTATTGGCTGGAACGCAAAGAACAGTTTGAACACTATCATTTGCCCTTCCCGATGCTGGTCCGCAGAAATTCTGCGGCCTGGTTGGATCAGCATGCCCAATCCAGCCTCCGGAAAGCCGGCCGGCCTCTTCAGGACTATTTTACTGAAAATCCGGACGACCTGATCCGGGATTTTATCCAGGATTCGGCAGCCATTGATCTGGATTATGCCCGTAGACAGATTGATGACTTATTTGCCAGGATTCAGACTGAAGGAGAAGCCATCGATGCCAGACTCCAATTCCCGATCGAAGGGGTCCGGGTTAGGATTGAAAAATACCTAAACAACCTGGAACACAAAATGATCCGCGCGGAAAAAAGAAAACAGGAGCCAAGCATCAGCCGCCTGTTGCATAATTACCACATTTTGTTCCCAAACAGCACTTTGCAGGAGCGTTATACCAACTTCCTCCCCTATTATGGCAAGAACGGACCTGGCTGGCTGGATGAATTGCTTCCCTATTTCAATCCATTGGATCACCGGTTTCTGCTCTTTGAAGAATAACCAGAATTCAAATTAGTTGTAGGTAACCTGTTTGGCTGGATCGTCATAATAAGCAAAAACCATATCGATTTGGTCCTGGGAATTTCTTTCAAGCGAAAGCGGAGGCATGGCGTCACGGCTAAAAAAACCTACCTCCAGGATGTCATGGGTATTTTGTGCTTCCCCTCCGGTCAGTTCACACTGGATGAAGAATTTGTAAATGGAATGCGGCTGGGGAGGATGGTTAAAATACTTCGCATCAACGATGGCCAGTAATTTCTTGGGAGCCACCTCATACCCGGTCTCTTCTGCCGTTTCTTTTACGACGCATTCTTTCGGTGACAAGCCGACATCAGCCCAGCCACCGGGCAGGGCCCACCTTCCGTCGGCCCGCTCACGCACCATAAGCAGTTTACCATCCTGATCAAAAATAACTGCGCGGACATCCACTTTGGGTGTGATGTATTCGGTGGGCTTGGCAAAATAACCTTCAATTTGATTCAGTGGTATATTGGTCACCTGGTTGATCATGTCATGGGTTAAATCGATGATCTCCTGGTTCCTTTCGATCTGATATTCGTTTTCCGCATAAACCAGGCCGATGTGAGCGAGTGCCCGGATACGCTTTAGGTATTCATAAAAGGGGTGTGGGGCGCTGGTATTTCTTCCACTCATCTCTATCCAAAAAAGTCCATTAATTCAACCAACCGTTCTTTTAGTTGAGAGCGATCAATGATAAAATCCAAAAAACCGTGTTCCATTAAATATTCGGAGGATTGAAATCCTTCCGGGAGGTCTTTTTTGATGGTCTCTTTGATTACCCGGGGTCCGGCAAATCCGATCAGCGCGTTTGGCTCGGCGAAATTTACGTCACCCAACATGGCAAAAGAAGCGGTTACACCGCCAGTGGTTGGATCTGTCATCAGTGAGAAAAAGGGGATCTTCGCATCAGCCAGTTGAGTAAGTTTGGCCGATGTTTTTGCCATTTGCATCAGTGAAAAGGCAGATTCCATCATACGGGCTCCACCTGATTTCGAAATGATTAACAAAGGGGTATTGTCACGCAAGCATACGTCAATACTGCGGGCAATCTTCTCGCCAACCACCGATCCCATTGAACCACCGATGAATGAAAAATCCATGGCTGCGGTTACCAATGGCTTCCGGTTGATTTTTCCATTAGCCACGGTAATAGCATCCCAAAGCCCGGTCTTGCGATGCGCCTTTTCGATGCGTTCATCGTAGCTGGACAGGTCCGTAAATTTCAGAAAGTCGGTGGAGATTAGATCGCCAAAGAGCTCTTCGTATTTTCCGTCATAAATGAGGTCAAAATAATCGTAGGAACCGATCCGTTCGTGATGACCGCATTTCGTGCACTTATAGAAGTTCTCCTTGAATTCTTTATAGGTAGATGTTTCTTTGCACTTAGTACATTGGTGCCAAAGACCATCCGGAGTTTCCTTCTTAAATTTGGTAGCTGTTTGTATACCTTCTTTTAGTCTTTTAAACCAACCCATATACTCGTCTTTATTCCAGAAGGTATGCTCATGGTACGGGGCAAAGATAATTATTTTACCTAATTTCCAATTTTTGGTTATTCGCGTTGCCGGAATAATTTGCGGCACTAAGGCATCGGTTATATTTGCCCCTGAAAAAGATCAAGACCATGAAAATATTACTGATCGGGTATGGCAAAATGGGTAAGCTGATCCACGATCAGGCCATAGCGAATGGTCATCAGGTGGTTAAGATCATTGATGTGGATAATGAATCTGAACTCTATGATCCGCAACGGATGGGTGCACTACAGGCCCATGTGGCAATTGAGTTTACCCAACCGGATGGAGCTGTGAAGCACCTCAAAGCTTGTATGGATGCGGCCATTCCGGTTGTGTGCGGCACCACCGGCTGGACGCAACACCTGGAAGACCTCAAAGCGTATTGCAGGCAAAAACAAGGTGGGTTGTTTTATGCCAGCAATTTTAGCATCGGCGTGCATTTGTTCTGGAAACTCACCGCTGAACTGGGAAGAATGATGGCAGGATTTCCCGATTATAAACCGCTGATAGAAGAATGGCATCATATCCATAAACTGGACGCGCCCAGCGGAACGGCTATCACCACTGCTGAAAAGCTAATTGGTGAAATGCCAGGATTAGGCCATTGGCACCAGGAACAAACTGATCTGCCAGGTCTGGCTATCAAATCGTACCGGGAAGGTGAGATACCTGGTACCCACCGCATCACTTTCAAGTCAGGCATCGATCAGATTTCCCTCGAACATCAGGCCTTCAGCCGGCAAGGATTTGTGCAGGGTGCCGTGCTGGCTGCCGAATGGATGGCAAATCGAAAGGGAATCTATGGGATGGACGATTTATTGGCGGAAGCAGATTCATCTAAAGGCTAGTAAAGAAAATCTAATTGCGTTGATTTGTGTTGTATGCAATGCAAATTGATTCAACGGGTAAATTAAAAACCCCGTCGAGAAACCCAACGGGGTTGAACACACTATGAGAACACCCTAAATAGAAGAATTTTGAGAGGCAGCATGCAGCAAATATAGAAATTATTTAACGTCAAAGCTTTAATTTACATATTTTAATAAGGATGATATCACCTGGGACCATCGACGAAATATTTGCTAAAGTCCAAATAGAGGATGTGGTACAGGATTATGTCCAATTGAAACGGCGTGGCGTGAATATGATCGGACTTTGTCCTTTCCATCATGAGAAAACGCCCTCTTTTACGGTTTCACCAGCCAAAAACATTTATAAATGTTTTGGCTGTGGGAAAGGTGGCAACGCTGTTCAATTTCTGATGGAACACGATCACCTTACCTATCCGGAGGCCCTCCGTCAGCTCGCCGCCAAGTACAATATCGAGATTGAAGAGTCCGTCGAAACCGACGAAGTTCGTGAAGAACGCCAGCTTAAGGACAGTCTGTTCCTGATCAACGCCTTTGCCAACACCCATTTTCAAGGCAACCTATGGGAAAATGCTGAAGGGAAACGGATAGGGCTCGGGTATTTTAAGGAACGGGGGTTCCTGGAAACAACGATCCGAAAATTTGAGCTTGGTTTTGCGCCCAAACAAGGTGGATTAACCGATAAAGCTACCCAGGAAGGCTATAACAGTGAGTACCTGAAGGCGTTGGGATTGACGACGGAGAAAGGCCGCGATTTCTTCTGGGATCGCGTGATGTTTCCCATCCACAACCTTTCCGGCAAGGTCATTGGCTTCGCCGGCCGGACGATGTCCAGTGGAGTTAAAGGTCCTAAATACATCAATTCTCCTGAGTCGGAAATTTATAATAAGCGCAAGACGCTTTATGCCATTCACCTGGCCAAGCAAGGTATCATCCAGAAGGACCAGTGCATCCTGGTAGAAGGGTATACCGATGTCATATCCCTGCACCAGGCCGGCATTCAAAACGTGGTTGCTTCGTCAGGCACCTCGCTGACGACCGATCAAATCGCATTGATCAAACGGTTTACACCCAATGTCCTACTGTTGTATGATGGTGACTTCGCCGGTCTGAAAGCATCGCTCCGTGGTCTGAATCTTCTGCTTGAACAAAATCTAAATGTCCAACTGGTTGCCTTACCGGAAGGAGAAGATCCGGATTCGTTTGTGCGCAAGCGAGGAAGTGAAAAAATGCTGGCCTACCTGGCCCAACAAGCGAAGGACTTTATTCTGTTCTCCATCGAGCTCATGGTGGAGGAAAGCAAGAACGATCCAGTCAAAAAGACGCAATGGCTCCGGGATATCGTTGAAAGCATCTCGAAGATTCCCGACCCTATAAAGCGATCGGTATACATCAGTCAGTGCGCTCAATTGACCGGAATAGAAGAGGCCATCCTGGTAGCCGAAACCAATAAAAAAATCCGGCAGGATCTGCTGAACAAAAAATCTTCCCACCGTGACCGGGATGCTGAAAAAGCAGCTTTGGATGTCGCTGCCCGACGGGATGAGCAAAACATCATTCATCAGCAACCGGAATCTCCTTCATCCGCACCGGATGATGCGCAGGAAAGGGACATTGTTCGCCTGTTGATCACCTTCGGAGACCGGGTATTTGATGAAGACAGCGCCATCCTGGTCGCCCAATACATTCTGAACAACATCAAGGATGTGGTTAAATTCGTCGACAATCAGACCTATCTGAAAGTGATTGAGATGTGGCAGCACGCCATTAAAGAACAGGCTACCCTGACCCTGGCACATTTTATCAATCATACGGATGAAAACATTCGCCGCCTGGCTGTCGACCTGACCACCTCACCTTATACCTACAGTGAGAATTGGGAAGCCCGCTGGGACATCATGTTGCAGACCCAGGTTATGCCCGATGACAATTACATTAAAGATAGCCAACAGAGCGTGTTGCGGTTTAAACTGAAGAAAATCCGCCACTTGATCGAAGAAAACAAACAACGTATTGCCGAACTGAAGCCTGATGAAGAGCCACAGAAAGAACTGATTTACCTGAAGGTCCACCAACAATTGACCCAGTTGCGTAATGAATTGGCGGAAAAACTCAAACTGATCGTCCTTTCCTGATTTCACGTCTTCCTTCCGTTTTCCTTGGATATCCTTTATTTTTATTGACTGAAAAAATCCCGGCTTATGCGGTGCATCCTCTATCTTACTGTCCTGAATGTCCTGGTAATGAATACGCAGATCTCGGCACAAACGAACAGAAATAATATCCGGACAGAAGGAGTCATCATGGGTGTCATGACACCAGGTCCGAACAATGCCATCACAGATGTTGCCGGGGTACGCGTCGGACATCTAACCCGCATTGAAGAGCCAGATGTTTGCACGGGTGTAACGGCCATCCTTCCCCACGATAAAAATCCATTTCAGAATAAAGTTCCTGCCGCCATTTTTATCGGCAATGGGTTCGGGAAATTAACGGCTATATCCCAAATCCAGGAGCTGGGTAATCTGGAGACCCCGATCCTGCTGACCAATACCCTCAGTGTTCCAACCGCCGCCGATGCACTGATCGATTATTCTGTGGAAAACAATCCCGGACTTCGGTCAGTCAATCCCGTGGTTGGTGAGACAAATGACGGTTATCTGAATGATATCGCTGGCCGCAAGCTTACCAAGGCAGATTGTCTTGCAGCCATCGCTCAGGCGGATACTGGAATGGTAACACAAGGTTGTGTAGGCGCCGGCACCGGAACCATTTGTTTTGGTTGGAAAGGCGGAATCGGTACCGCCAGCCGAAAGCTCCCTACTGCATTGGGTGGATATACGGTCGGTGTCCTGGTACAGACTAATTTCGGGGGTAATCTGCAAATTGCCGGGGTTCCGGTCGGTGAAGTGTTGGGCAAATATGCCTACAAAGACCTTTTGGAAAATGGAGATGGATCCTGCATGATTGTTGTGGCTACCGACGCTCCTCTTCTGTCGCGCAATTTGAAGCGACTGGCTAAACGGGCATTTATGGGTTTAGCCAAAACTGGAGGCATTGCTTCGAACGGCAGCGGGGATTATGTCATTGCCTTCAGTAATTATTCCGGGAATCTGATTCAAATCAATTCTGGCGACTCCCCTCACCTGGAAACCTTTACCGAATTAGCCAATGATGACCTCTCTCCACTATTTATGGCAGCCATAGAAGCAACGGAAGAAGCCATCATCAATGCACTATGGCAGGCCACCTCGACCACATCCAATGGGAGAACGATTGAGGCGTTGCCAAAAGAGCAGGTACTGGATATTCTTCGTCAATATCATCGAATCCGATAGACCATGTCCCAGTTGCTCAAACAAGTTTTTGATCCAGCATTTTTTCATGAACAAGGAGAGGAAATGCTGGATATCCTGACCAGGCATCTGAAAGAAGTCCCAGAACGACCACGCGTATTCACACCGGTGGATCCGGACGAAGAATACAGCTTTTGGAGGGCCCATTGGGACCATCCGGACGCTTCTTTTGGCACCTTGGTAAATCTATTGATCGAACGATCCATTCATTTGCATCATCCCCATTACATAGGCCATCAGGTTAGCCCTGCCGCCCCTACGGCTGCATTGGGGGGCTTTCTATCGGATTTTCTGAATAATGGCATGGGCATTTATGAGATGGGTGCACCGGCATCCGTCATTGAATCAATCATCATCGAATGGGTTTCGGAAAAAGTCGGTTACGGCAGCCAGCGAGGGGGATTTCTCACCTCGGGTGGATCATTGGCTAACCTGACCGGACTGTTGGTGGCGCGAACAGCAAAACGGCGTCCTGATCGCAAACCGGCGGGGATCCTGGTTTCGGCGGAATCGCATTACAGTGTCGACCGTTCGGTGCGCATCCTTGATATGATTCCGATCCCGGTTCCGGTCACCGCAACACTTCGGATGGATCCCACACGATTGGAGGAATCGTACCTCGCCGCCGAAAGAGAAGGCATTCAGGTAATAGGCCTGGTGGGAAATGCCTGTACGACGGCTACCGGAACGTACGACGATCTCCCGGCACTGGCCGATTTTTGTGAAAAGAACGACTTATGGTTTCATATTGATGGCGCGCATGGTGCTGCGGTCATCTTCACTGAAAAATACCGCCACCTGGTAAATGGATTGGAACGGGCCGATTCACTGTGCATGGACTTTCACAAGATGTTGATGATACCTGCGCTGTGTACGGCTTTGGTCTTCAAACGCCCTTTGGACTCTTACCGTACCTACATCCAGGATGCCCAATATCTTTTTGAAAACAGCGGCGAAGAATGGTTCAATGTGGCCAAAAGAAGTGTGGAATGTACCAAATACATGATGAGCGTGAAGATCTTTCTATTGCGCCAACAGTTTGGGGACCAGGTCTTCGAAGAATTCGTACGTACATTATACGACCTGGGGCATCAACTCGCAGCAATGGTCAAAGAAGAACCACACCTGCAATTGGGACAAGAAGCACAATCCAATATTATCTGTTTTCGCTTTGTGGAGCCCGGCATGGATGACTTGGAACTGGACCGGCTCAATCAAGACATACGCAAGGCGCTCATCCAACAGGGTAACTTTTACATTGTGCAGACAAAAATAAGGTCCAGGCAATTTCTACGGTGTACGGTGATGAATCCTTTTACCTCAACGGATGACCTCACGGTGCTCCTCCACGAAGTCGTCCGGATCGGCAGACAATTAACCACATCATCCATTTCAATTTCCAAGTCATGAAACCTTTGTCCTTTTTCCAAATTGATGCGTTTTCGGAATCGGTATTCGGAGGAAATCCCGCTGCGGTGGTCCCCCTGGACCATTGGCTACCGGATGAGCTGTTGCTTAAAATGGCCATGGAACACAATTTATCGGAGACCGCTTTCACGGTCCCGGAGGGTGACGGATACCGCATCCGTTGGTTTACACCGGTCGCTGAAGTGGATTTATGTGGTCATGCAACTCTGGCTACGGCACATTATTATTTTTCCCATGCCCAATACACAGAAAAATCAATCCGCTTTTATTCCCGAAGTGGCCTTCTAACGGTTATGAACACCTCGTCCGGTTATCAGATGGACTTTCCGCTGGATCGACTGGAAGAGGTGAAGGTGGCTGCCGGCTGGACCGAAATGATGCAAGCAACCCTGGTTGGCGCCTTCCAGGGAAGTACCGACCTGTTATTGATTGCCGCAGATCCACAACAAGTCAGAGATACCCAACCGGATATGGCAGCGATCAAAAATCTTGGTGGCCGGGGTGTTATCCTGTCGGCCCGGGTAGAGGACGGATCATGTGATTTTATCTCCCGTTGTTTCTATCCTGCCTACGGAATCGATGAAGACCCCGTCACCGGATCGGCCCATACCACCTTGCTGGCTTATTGGGATAAAGCGTTAAAAAAGAAAGAATATCACGCATTTCAAGCTTCCACTCGCGGAGGGCATATTATTTGCAGCAGAAAAAATGACCGGGCTCTTTTGACCGGTAAAGCAATCACCTATGCCACCGGTATGATCTGGATACCATAAAAATCAAAAAAGGATGTCCATCTTCGAGCAACCCGAACGCGTCCGCAAAGAATTGATCGCCCTTTTGTTTAAGATGGTGCGCTCCGATCACACCATCGATCAAAAGGAATGGGCGTACATCTTACAAGTCGCCGAAACATTGGGCCTGGATGAAGGTCAGGTTCATGAGATTTTCTCAAATAAAGAAATTTATGTACTTCATCCCCCGAAAAGCGAACGGGAACGGATGACCATCCTTTACTACCTGCTTTTCCTGATGAAAATTGACGGCCACATCGATCAAAGGGAAAAGGATCTTATCCGGGAATATGGGTTCAAGCTGGGATTTAGAACTGCCATGACGGACGAGATGATTGTACTCATTCAGGACCATGCCCAAAAGAAATTTGACCCTGAACTCATGCTTGATAAAATACGCAAATACAGCAACTAATGGCTTAACCCAGTTTACGGAAGAGCTGCAGGAGTTTTTGTTCTTCTTTTTCCCAGCACCATTCCCCGGTGGCGATTTCGCAGTTTGCACGCACCGTCTCGTATTCTTCCTGGTCTTCTGCCCGGATGATGGTGTTAATCAAATCCTCTTCCGAATAGTGCCGGATCAGCCATCCTACTTTGTGGATGTCCATCAAAGTCCGGTATTCAGGGAAATCACTGCACAACACCGGCAGACCTGCCTGGACATAATCAAAAAACTTGTTGGCAAGACTGAGCCGGTAGCTTACACTCTGCGGATCAAGAAGCAGCAATCCAAAAGTGCAGCCCTGTAATGCGCCTGGAATATCCTCAGGCAACACCCGGCCTGTGAATTCTATCCGTTCCGACAGTTTTAACCGTTGAACTTCTTTGCGCAAGGATCCGGAGAGATCACCTTCTCCTATCAGTTTCAACCGGTAACCCGGAAGTCGCATAAGGGCTCTGATAGCGATTTCTATTCCCCGGCCGGCATTTAAAACTCCGAGATAGACCAATGTCCTGGGTTCGAGTTTGGCCTGCGCAGGGCGATTTGTTCTTAAGGGTACATTCCTGACCACTTGAAAAGGTTGGTGGTATTTTGCTTCCAGGCCGGTGGCAATGGTCTCCGACACAGTAAGCCGCAAGGCTGCATACCGCCCCCCCCAACGAATCAGGGCTGACCACAACCATCGCTTCAGGGGCGAGTGCTGCAACTCCGGAGTGTATTCAAACCATTCATGGCAATCGAGAATCAGCTTTCGCTTCTTCATCAGATGGATGGCTGCTCCTGCCAATAGCGTGTCCGCGTCTACAGCCATATGCAGATCAAAGTGATTTTTTAAGGCAAAATGGATGAGTTGCAGGTTGAACCAAAAATAAAACAGCGGCCCTGAATGAAAAGGACACTTCAGCAAGGTGATGTCTGTCCCTGTTTTGGTAGCCGGTGTCCCGGGAAGCAGCCTCCCGACACGATGAACCTGATAACCGGCCTGGCTGAAAGAATCAACCATCCGCTTAATCCTGCGGTCAAAAACCACATCGTTGGTAACCGTTATCAGAATTTTACCTTTCTCCATTGAGGTGGATGTTGCGGTCTCCATCGATCCAGATCCATTGTTCGGACTCCAGCAGCGACAAATGTTCTAAAACTTTTTCCTGATGAGAGCCTGCATAAGAATCAACAAATGCCGCTAAGGTCCAAGCGTCCTGCTGCAGCTTTTGCCAAACCTCCCGGACATCAAGCGAAATCTGTGCGGTCAGGCACAAATCACAGTGTCCGCATCTGGGTAATTGTTCGTCAAAGTATATTCCAATGAATTGTTCCCTGCATTGATTGGATTGCAAGAAAAGGTATTGATGCATGGCATTCCATTGCTCGTACTTACGGTCGACCAGTTGTTGATAACTCTCCCGGTCAAAGACCAGGTCATTGACCGGCAATCGCTCACCCGGAATGGAGATCAAAGGCAAGTCGGTGGAAGGTTGGTAGGAAATTACTTCCAGTTGTTCCAATTTGTGAAGCAGGTCTTCCACAGCTGGCTTTGGAATGCCTAGATAAGTGGTAAGTTTCCCTTCCGAGATACGCTGCGGATAAAGAAATATGTTTTCATAGTTGCGTAAGAGAGCCTGGATCATTTCTTGAAGTTCTTCAGGTAACTCCTGCTCATAGAGGCTTTCTTTCGAGATCAGAAACTGAACCATGGAGGGTTTGTACCAGCCATCAAGATGGAGGATGTACCCATTCAATTCGAGGATTCTTATCGCCGTCATCAAAGGCCGGATTGGCAACTTAAATCGCAACGCAAAGGCTGCCCAGTCAACCGGTTTGCTTTCATCTCCCCCTCCCACTGCCAGTTCGAGATACTGTCCGATTGCCTTATAGGTCTGACGGATAAAAGGAAAGTCAGGAAATTGATCGCGGAGATGTTCCACATTCTTATCTACATCTTCCTCATTAAACAGCAACACGGCTTCTGCCGGTTTACCATCACGACCGGCACGACCTACTTCCTGGACGTACTCCTCAAGTGTTTCCGGAATATCGAGATGGATAACCTGCCGGACATCCGCCTTGTCAATACCCATCCCGAAAGCAGTCGTAGCAACAATGACCTGTACCCGGTTCCTGATCCAATCTTCCTGGGTTTGTATCCTGCGATCATAAGGCATGCCGGCATGATAAGCCTGACTGGCGATACCCCGTTGTGAAAGATACCGGGAGACGGTTTCGGTCCGGTTACGGCTGCGGACATAAATAATTTGCGTTCCCTTAGTTTTACGGACTTTATCCAGTAGTATACTCCACTTATTGGCCGATTGGACCACAGCCGAATGTAAATTAGGCTTGGCAATGCTATCGCGGAAAGTTCTGGGAGAACGAAGCCCAAGTTGTTGATTTATGTCCGAAATGACCTCTTTGGTGGCCGTTGCCGTGAACGCTGCGATTTGAAGATCCGGTTTGATCTCCTTGGCCCGGATGATTTGAAGATAAGCCGGACGAAAATCATGTCCCCATTGCGAAATGCAGTGGGCTTCGTCAACCATCAGGTACCATTGCGGCAAATCGGCCAAAAACTGCAAAAACCGGTCCTGCGCCAGCCTTTCCGGAGCAACGTAAAGTAATTTGATTCGACCATGCATGGCCTGATCCAAAACGGTTCTCTGATCACGGAAATCCATCCCCCCATGCAAAGCTCCGGCAGGGATCGACCTTTGTTTACACTGGTCCACCTGATTTTCCATAAGGGCAATAAGCGGACTGATCACCAAAGTCAATCCAGGTCGCATTAAAGCCGGAATTTGATAGCAAATGGATTTACCGGATCCCGTCGGCAAAACGGCCAGTAAATCCTGCTCATCCAGGATACCCTGGATGATGGATTCCTGCTGACCACGGAATACCGGATAACCCCAGTAGCGTCTCAATATGTCAAAATATGTTTCCGCCAATGGCAAGATTTTTGTTTCTTGCGATGCTAATTCAAAATGTTCCAATAAACAATCAGACGTAGCAGCTTAATGTTTCGTTAATTTCATGGGTTGCACTAACCCCCACTAAGGTAGAGACGTTTGATAGAACTAGAAAACATAATTCGGATATGTGCAAAATAGCAAAATACCTGCTTCTGCTGCTTACTGCCTTTACCTTTACGTCTACTCAAGCCCAGGATGACATCCATAGGTGGTATCTGGACGACCCGATGACTTCTCATTATCAGGGGATCAGCGTCGATAAAATGTACCAGTTTTTGAAAGGCAAACCGAGCAAAAAAGTGATCGTTGCCGTCCTGGATTCAGGAATTGACATCAATCACGAAGATTTAAAAGATGTCATATGGATTAACCAGGATGAGATTCCCAACAATGGCATCGATGATGACCACAATGGATACATCGATGATCTTCATGGCTGGAATTTTATTGGGGGAAAAGATGGCAAACAGGTACAGTACGATACGTACGAACTAACCCGCCAATACGTCGAACAAAAGGCTTACTTCTCCGGAATTGATACTACCAATTTGAAAGGAAAGCAAAAAAAGGCTTATGAAACGTACCTGGATCTGAAGACCCGGGTCGAGGACGAACGGGAAAAAGCCCAGAAAAATCTGGCCGAAGCTGAGCAATATCAACGGATTGTTTTAAATGCCCTCACCGCCCTGGAAACAGGCTTGGGAGATCAGGAATTCAATCTGGCCAACCTGCAAAGCCTTGATCCGGGTGATGACGTTGGCCTGACCATTGGCAAAAACATCGGAATGCAAATTCTGGCGATGGACACCAACCCGGGCACGCTGCCTGAAATCATCAGTCAGTTCGAGAAGGAGGTGAAGGAACAAGTGGAATATTACAAAACCAAGGCAGAATACGGCTACAATCCGGATTATAATCCGCGAACCATCGTTGGAGACAACATCAATGACAAAACGGAAAGAAATTATGGTAATAATGATGTGACTGGTCCCGATCCATCCCACGGCACCGGGGTAGCCGGTCTTATCGCTGCTACGCATGGCAACAATATTGGGATCGATGGGATAGCCACCAACGTAGAAATCATGGTGGTAAGGGTGGTGCCCGACGGCGACGAGCGCGACAAAGATGTGGCCAATGCAATTCGTTATGCCGTCGATAATGGCGCTTCCGTTATCAATATGTCTTTCGGCAAAGGCTTTTCACCGGATAAGCAAATTGTGGACGATGCCGTCCGCTATGCAGAGAAAAACGATGTTTTGTTGGTGCACGCCGCAGGAAATTCAGCCGAAGACAATGATGATGGCAACAATTTCCCAACAGCGGTTTATGCTAAAAAGAAACTATTCGGCCCCAAAGCGGCAAAGAATTGGCTGGAAGTGGGAGCCCTCGCTCCGGAACCCGGTGAGCAGGCGGTTGCTGATTTTTCGAATTATGGCAAGGAGCGGGTTGATGTTTTTGCTCCGGGTGTACAGATTTATACTTCAGCGCCAGGCAATGAATACAGTTCGGTAGACGGCACCAGCTTTTCATCGCCCATCGTTGCCGGTATTGCAGCACAGATCCGGTCTTATTTTCCTGGACTCTCGGCCAGTCAGGTCCGGGATGTCATTATGGAGTCGTCGGATGTGTCCAGGGAAAAGGTGGATTTGCCCGGTTCCGACAAGCAGGTTCCGTTCAATGAGATCTGTGTCAGCGGTGGCAAGGTCAACGCAGCCAAAGCCGTCCAGTTAGCAGCTAAAACGGCGCCTGCGAATAAAACGAGCATCGCAACCACACCAAATCGTACCTGATTAAATAAAGCGCAATTCTTTCAGATAGGGTTCGCCGAGATGATTATTCAACTTATTGATGATTTCAGCTTTGCACAGATTGAGCTCCTGACGTAAGGTGGAGCTTGGGACAGATAACAACAATGTTTGCTGCCTGATCTCGATGGCCTTGGTACCCTCGGCAATCATGGGCCCCATTGCTTCCACCCAATAACTTTGGATGCGTTTGGCAAACAGCTTGTGTTTCAGTTTTTTGTTCTGAACCAATTGATGGAGTACTTCTCCAATGCGCTGATCATTTTGTCTTTTCATCGATGACCTCTCCATCACGAATGTAAAACATTTTATAGGACATCCCGAAGGAATCCAGTTGTTCTTCCAGCATTTCCGGGTGGGTATAAGTAACGAATACCTGGGCCTGCTCCAGGGATTGAATGAGGTTTAAAAAGTGGCTGATGCGTTCGGCATCCAATTTATCAAAAAGGTCATCCACCAGAAGAAAAGGAATGCGACCGGTCTTATCCTTCAGCCAATACCATTGCGCCCACCGTATCGCCAACATGATCGTTTTCATCTGGCCCTGACTGGCGAAACGAGCGGCTGAACGCTTACCCATCATAACCTGCCAGTCATCCCGGTGTGGTCCCTTTTGGGTACGTCCAATCAATACATCCTGTGGACGGTTTTTCTTCCAGTATTCTTCGAGGCTCTCCTCCTCCAGACTGTTTTTATATCGCCAGGTAACCAATTCCTTTCCGCCGGAAATTTCGGAGTACTTCTCCTGGATGTGCGGAGCAAACGAATCCGCAAATTCTTTCCGGTCGCGGATCAGTTGCCGTGCCACCGGAATCATCTGATGATCGACGGCATCAAGCAGATCTGGCTGCAAACGTTGCTGTAACTGGAATTGCTGTAAAAGCGCATTGCGATGTTTTAACATGCGATTGTATGCCAACAGATCCTGCAGGTAATGATTTTGTGATTGGGAAATGGTCTGATCCAGTAATTTCCGTCGTTCTGCAGAAAGTCCGGAAAGCACCAGATGATCATCCGGAGAATAAAATACCAAAGGCAAGTCTCCTACATGATCCGTGTTTCTCGCTACGTTTGCCCGGTTTTTTTCTAACGTTTTCTTGCCTTCCCGGGCATATTTGAGGACATAATGGTCCATGCGTCCCTGGAGTGATACAACGTCGGCTTCCAGGCGGTAAAATTCGCCTTGCCCATGGATTAACAAACGGTCCTGAACGGTGAATTTGGACCTGGTCATACACAGTGTGTGGATGGCATCCAAAACGTTGGTTTTTCCCATCCCATTTAAACCAACGAGGCAGTTCAGCCGTTCATGAAAGTAAAATACCTGCTCCTGATAGTTCTTGAATTGTACCAGTTTCAGTTTTTCAATTCGCACATTGGTCGATTTGGGAGCAAAGATAGCAGGGAGGCGCAATTCGCGCAGGAGCCGGGGAATGGCTTTTGAATATTACCATTTTCCGCAGTATCTTTGCCTCGAAAATAACGCTAAACGAACATCGCATGGCAGACGTGGCTGAAAAAGTAAAAACCAAACTAAAATACAGCAAAGAACAGTACCTCAAGTGGTATCATCTGATGATACTGATCCGCCGGTTTGAGGAGCGGACCCTGCTCGCCTATTCCCAACAGAAAGTTAGAGGTTTTTGTCATGTTTACATCGGACAGGAAGCCATTGCCGCCGGAATGCAATCCGCATTAAAACCGGAGGATGGCGTGGTAACCGCCTACCGTCAACATGGAATTGCCATCATGAAGGGGGCCGATCCAAAGGCCTGCATGGCTGAATTGTTCGGAAAAGCAACGGGCATCGTAAAAGGTAAAGGCGGCTCGATGCACTTTTTCCTGGCCGAGAACAAATACTTCGGCGGTAATGGAATCGTTGGCGCTCAAATTCCCATTGGAACCGGTATTGCCTTCGCAGAGAAATACAAAGGAACGGATCTCCTGTGTGCAACCATGTTTGGCGATGGTGCGGCCCGCCAGGGAGCTTTATTTGAATCGTTCAATATGGCAATGACCTGGAAGCTGCCAGTGCTTTACATCTGTGAAAACAACTTCTATGCCATGGGGACTTCAGTCAACCGGACTTCAAACGTGACTGAAATCTATAAAATCGGACATGCCTTCGACATTCCTTCCGAATCGGTGGATGGGATGGATCCGGAAAAGGTTCACGAGGCCATTCTCAAGGCTGCTGAACACATTCGCGCCGGCAAAGGTCCTTACTTCCTCGAGATTAAAACGTACCGGTATAAAGGCCATTCGGTTTCCGATCCAGCCCGATACCGCAGTAAAGAAGAAGTCGAACATTACAAGGCTTTGGATCCCATTGAGATCCTGAAAGACCGCATTCTTAACTCTAACCTGGTGACTGAAGCCGAGTTGGATGCCATCGAAGAGGAGGTCAAAGGCGTGATCGAAGGAGCCGTGGAGTTTGCGGATAATTCACCCCTCCCCGACCCTTCAGAATTGTATACCGACAATTACATGGAACCGGACTATCCGTTTATCAGGGATTAAGCAATCCTCACCGGTTACGTACACATTTAAGAAAAGTATATATTTTAATTTACTTTTAACCTCCATTATAGGTTAGTCTGCAAAGTTTCCTTATTTTTGCCGAAATTTTGTAAAAAGGTCTGGTGATATGACGAAACGCAAATCTGAAAAAGACACCCTGGTCGATATTGTTGAAGTTGGTGAACAGGCTCAACATATCTTTGAACGATATAAAAACTGGCTGATTGGCGGCGCTGTGGCCATTGTCGCCCTGGCCGGCGGTATCCTTGCTTACATCTATCTGTACAAGAAACCCTTGGAGAAAGAGGCAATGGATCAAATGTTTCAGGCTGAATACCAGTTCAGCCGGGATTCTTTTGCCCGTGCATTGATCAATCCGGGCAATGGTTACGAAGGATTTCTCGATCTGGCCGACCATTACAGCGGGACGAAAGCGGGCAATCTGGCTCAGTACTATGCGGCAGTGAGTCATTTGCAATTAGGCCAAACCGACGCAGCCATTTCATTCCTGAATTCCTATAGCCCGGCCGGTGACATCCTTCCCATTATGAAGTTTGGACTTTTGGGCGACGCCTATTCGGAGAAAAAAGAATTTGATAAGGCCGTCGACAATTACAAAAAAGCCATTCGCGAAGGAGATAATGAGGTGTTGACTTCTTATTACATGTTCAAACTCGGCCGCTTGTATGAGTATCAGGGGGATACCGCCGCATCGCTCAAAATGTACCAGGAAATCAAAGACAAATATCCGAACAGCACGGAAGGGCAAGAAATCGACAAATACATTGCACGGATAAGTCAAAACGGTTAATGGCCAGTTCCGGATATCAAACACCCGAACCGAATTCTGCGACAGGCTTACGTCTGGGAATCGTTCACGCCCACTGGAATGAACCCATCACCTCCAAATTACTGGAAGGCGCTAAAAAAGTGATTGATGAAGCCGGAGGGTCCCTCGCTGAGGATCAAATCATCCAGGTCCCCGGATCCTTTGAACTGCCCATGGGAGCCCGCATTTTGCTGGGAAGGGGTAAGTTTGACGCCATCATCTGCCTGGGCTGTCTGATTAAAGGTGAGACCGAACACGACACGTACATCGCCCAAGCCGTTGCCGAAGGGCTCACCATCCTGTCATTGCAAACCAATACACCCTGCTTGTTCGGGGTAATCACCGCCCTGAATGCCGATCAGGCTAATGCACGTGCGGGCGGAGAGCATGGAAATAAAGGAAGCGAAACTGCCCTGGCGGCCATCCAGATGGCTCATCTTAAAAATTCACAACCAAGTACGAAGCCTTCCATCGGCTTTAAATCACCGATTGGTGGTTAAGGTACACGCCATACCGACCGGATACTTTAAACTCGATGGTGGGGCCATGTTTGGGGTTGTACCCAAGTCTTTGTGGTCCCGGATGAATCCGCCGGACGATCAAAACCTGTGTACCTGGTCGATGCGCTGCCTGCTGATCGAAACACCTACCCGGCGTATCCTGGTAGACACCGGCCTGGGAGATAAACAAAGTGAACGCTTCTTTTCGTATTATCATCCTCATGGTGTTGATTCCCTGATCGGCTCCCTCAAAGCCCTGGGGTACTCAGAGCAAGATATAACCGATGTCTTCTTAACCCATTTACACTTTGACCATGCCGGCGGTGCGGTACGTAAATTACCGGATGATGCACTGGTCCCTACTTTTCCCAAAGCCATCTACTGGAGTAATGAAAAACACTACGACTGGGCGGTGAACCCGAATCCACGTGAAAAGGCTTCTTTCCTCAAAGAAAACTTTGTACCTCTCCAGCAAGCAGGGGTGCTGGCATTTTTACCGTCGTCCAACCCCACCCTGCCCTGGGTGGATGGGTTGACCATCCATTTTGTTTATGGCCATACAGAAGCCATGATGTTACTGCGAATTCCGATCGGGAAAAGGCATCTTTTGTATTGCGCTGACCTGATACCTTCTGCCGGACACCTTGGTGCCTCCTACGTCATGAGTTACGATGTACGTCCTTTGGTGACCATGCAAGAGAAAGAAAGAATCCTGGCATCCGTGCTAGCTGCAGGGGATATCCTGTTTTTTGAACATGATCCGGTTTACGATTGTGCAACCGTCAAGCAGGATGAAAGAGGCCGGATCATCATTGATCAACACCTGACTCTAGATGCGGCTCTTTCACTGGCGCAATAACCAGTTGTCTTCGACCTTCCATCTGCCTTCCTGGTGGATTAACAACGTAATGGAATCCACCCGAAATGATGAGGTGAACGGAATTTGCCGGAAATAATCCCATGCCCGGTAGAAAGCACTTTGACTTAAATCCTTAAAGGCTATCGTCATATGCGGATGGTAAGGTCTGGGATCAATTTTTTCAAGATAAGGCTTAAGGATTTGGTTGCATTCCTGGTGGATTGTTTCCAGGGCGGGAGTGCTCACAACCTGTATGTAAACAACACGGGGGACGAAGGCTCCAAAGTCCTGCAATTGAATCGAAAACGGAATTTGCCCGCCGGCCCAATTTTGCATTTTTTTCTTAACCATGGCTGCCGTGGATGCCTTCCAGCGCTGGGGCGGAACCAATGTGATGTGAGGAGGTGATTTCAGCGCCTGCCTGGAATGGAATTTTTCCCAAGCTATTTCTTTAAACTGATTCACGGAAAATTGGAGGTCCTCCGGAGGTAACAAGGCAATGAAATATAAATTATCCATATATTACTATGGCAATTGCGTATTCACGAAATGAATAAGATATGGACATTTTAGACGAAAACACCAATAAACTGGCACTTGAACAGCAGGGTATCCTGGAAATTACCGAGTCCTCGAAATGGGCCCGAATCATGGGTATCATTGTAATGGTTATAGCCGGACTTTTTGGCTTATTTGCAGTCATTGGCAGCTTTGCCATGGTAACCTTGTTGGGCGCAGCGGCCTTTGCCGGATTTTTTTACCTGGCCTTCGCAGCCTTTTATTTTTACATGGGCTTATTGCTTTACCGGTATAGCGGAAATATTGACCGGGCGGTTGGTTCCGGCACCCCATCCAATCTGACCATGGGATTTAAAAACCTGAAGACCTACTTTAAGATCAATGCCATAATAATCATCCTTGGTATCGTATTTACTATTGTCATTTATATTGTTGTAGGCACCTCGATGCTGATGGGTGGTGGATTTCCTCCTGTCGAATAAAATTATCCCCGGTCAAACATCAAGCGCTGACCGGGCTTTGCTGGCAATAAAACACCATCCCGGTAAACACATTCACCATTGACCCAGGTTTGTTTGACCACACCGGGCAATGACTTCCCTTCTAATGGGGACCAGCCACATTTATAATGCAGAGAATCTTTGGTCACGGTAGTTGTTGATTGCGGATCAACCACCACCAGGTCGGCCCAAAATCCCTCGTCCAGGTAGCCGCGTTCACTGATCCGGAAGCATTCTGCCGGAGCGTGGGCCATTTTTTCAACCATCATCACGGGAGTTATCACCCCTTCTTTGACCATGCTCATGACCAATCCCAGACTATGCTGTACCAATGGTAAGCCGCTCGGAGCTTCCAGATAATTTCCTTGTTTTTCCTCCCAGGTATGGGGCGCATGATCAGTAGCGATGATATCCAGATTTCCTTTACGTAATCCCTCCCTTAGCGCCTCGCGGTCTTCCCTGGTTTTAATCGCCGGGTTGCATTTAATCAGCGAACCCAGTTCCGGATAATCCGCATCGGTAAAGTGCAAATGATGAACGCAAACTTCGCTGGTGATCAATTTGTCCTGCAGAGGCTTTTCCTCGTCAAAGAGTTGCACTTCTTCCCTGGTTGTAATGTGGAGGATGTGCAAACGGGTTCCATGCTTACGGGCCAATTCCACCGCGAGTGATGAGGATGCCAGGCAAGCTTCCCTGCTACGGATCAATCCATGTGCCGTAAACGGGATGGCATCACCATATTGCTCTTTATAGGCAGCAAGGTTGGCGCGAATGGTCGCTTCATCTTCACAATGCGTCGCAATCAGACAGGGAGCATCGGCAAAAACCTTCTCCAGGGTCTGCATATCATCAACCAGCATATTTCCTGTGCTGGAACCCATAAATATCTTGATGCCGCATACCTGTTTCGGGTCGGTACACACGACCTCTTCATAGTTGTCATTGGAGACCCCCATGTAAAAGGAATAATTTGCCGGTGATACCCTCGCGGCAATGGCATATTTGTCCTCCAGGAGGGTTTGGGTAAGTGCCGGAGGTTTGGTGTTTGGCATTTCCATAAAAGTCGTAATTCCACCAGCCACCGCTGCCCGGGATTCGGTACCTATGGTTGCCTTATGTGTCAAACCAGGCTCCCTGAAATGGACCTGGTCATCGATAATGCCTGGAATAATCCAAAGGCCGGTACAATCGATTTCCTGGACCTGCCTGCCTGCTTCAATCAACGGACCAACCTTCGCGATCCGTCCATTGCGAACCAGGATATCCGTTACTTCCATCCTTCCCCGATTGATACAGGTGCCATTGCGAAAGACGTAAGTTGACATAGATTTCGTTTTCATTAAAGGTACGGGAGTTCAACTCGCTTGCCAAGTCTTGCCTCAATATTCCCTAAGGGTGGGACTACAGTAGACGATTTCCCGGGCAATGTCGTATTTTGGCGACCTAATTCCTGGTCAATGCAATTTCCAAAAATTGGCATCCTCGGAGGAGGGCAGTTAGGTAAAATGCTGGTGCTTGATGGTGCTCGCATGGATTTACCCCTTTACATCCTGGATCAAAGTGCCACCTTTCCGGCAGGTCGGATTACCCGGTTATTCATGGAAGGGGATTTTACAGATTACGATGACGTAATGGCTTTTGGTAAGGACATGGATGTATTGACCATAGAAATCGAAAAAGTAAACATCGACGCACTCTTTGATTTGAGAACGCAAGGAGTGACCGTTCATCCCAACCCAGACGCTTTGGCCATCATTCGCGACAAAGGGTTGCAAAAGCAATATTTTCTGGATCACGCCATTCCCACGACTCCATTCCAACTCGTTGAAGACCTGGAGAGCTGGCGCCTCGCAATCGGAACCGGGCAAACAAATTTTCCGATCGTGCAGAAACTACGCTCCGGAGGCTACGACGGTCGGGGGGTAGCGGTTTTGAAATCAGCGGAAGATCTTGAAACGAAAGGCCTTCCCGGCCCCAGTGTCATGGAAGAGCTGGTCGACATTGATAAAGAAATTGCCGTGATCGCTGCCCGCAACACCCGGGGAGAAATCGTAACGTATGATCCGGTGGAAATGGTTTTTGATCCCGAAGCAAACCTGGTCGATTACTTGTCCTGTCCGGCAAAAATCCTTCCTGCTATCGGCAGGCAGGCAAGTGCGATAGCGAAACAATTGATTGAATCCCTGGAAATCTGTGGCCTGCTCGCCGTTGAATTTTTTGTGAATCGCCATGGCCAACTGCTGGTCAATGAAATCGCTCCGCGTCCGCATAACAGCGGGCACCATACCATTGAATCCTGTGCAACCTCCCAGTTCCAACAACACCTGCGTGGTATTCTCAATTGGCCATTAGGGGATGTTACCAATCATCATCCTGCGGTCATGGTTAATCTACTGGGCGCTCCCGGTTATCAGGGACCGGTTCGTTATCAGGGGTTGGAGGATGTACTTGCCGAACCCCAGGTTTACGTCCATCTTTACGGTAAGGAAGAAACCAAGCCTTACCGCAAAATGGGGCATATGACAGCCTTGGGAAAATCCGTTGACGAAGCCCTTTCCAAAGCCCGTAAAATCCAACAGCTGATTCAGGTGATCAGTTGATCATATTGTAATAAAATGAGCAAAATGGAATCAATCACAACTCCCCGCGTCAGCATCATTATGGGATCGGATTCTGACCTGCCGGTGATGCAACAAGCTGCCGATGTTCTGCGAGAATTTGACATACCTTTCGAATTAACCATCGTGTCCGCTCACCGGACACCCCAGCGGATGTTTGATTTTGCTCAAAATGCCCATTCCCGTGGGATCCAGGTCATCATAGCCGGCGCCGGCGGTGCTGCCCATTTACCGGGCATGGTAGCTTCTTTAACCCCATTACCGGTCATCGGAGTACCTGTAAAATCCAGTAACTCAATCGATGGCTGGGACTCTATTTTATCCATCCTGCAAATGCCCAACGGAATTCCGGTTGCTACCGTTGCCCTGAATGCTGCTAAAAATGCCGGTCTGTTGGCGGCTCGCATATTGGGTAGTCAACAGCCGGAAATCCTCGAAAAAATGAGGAATTATCAGCATGAACTTGAACAAGCTGTGTTAAAAAAGGCTGAGAAGTTGGAAAAGGACGACTAAACCTCATATCAAAAAGGGAAAGCAGCAGCGCCACCTTCCCTTTTTGGTGTATTTATTACCTCTTGTGGTTTATTCAACAATCATCTCGAATTCCACCCTGCGATTCAAGGCCCTACCCTCCTGGGTATTATTGTCTCCAATCGGATTGGCTGGTCCGAATCCCTGGAAGGAAACCCGTTTTGTGCCTACCCCTTTCGAAATTATGTAATCATAACAGGCTTTTGCCCGCCGTTCGGATAGGATCCGGTTAATGCTCATGCTACCCGTATTATCCGTGTATCCCCGTATTTTCAGATTGTAACCAGGATAGGTTTGCATCAAATTCACAATCTGATCCAGGATCCGGAATGATTCCGGTAGCAAGGTGGCCTTATTATGTTGGAATTTGACGTCCCGCATGGCCACGCGGAGGTATTCTTTCTCTTCGACCTTGAGTTCCGGACATCCTTTATTGGAGGCAGGGCCGGCTTGATCCGGACAGCGGTCTGCGCTGTCGTCGATGCCATCACCATCACTATCGGGACAACCATTTGCCGAGGTCCCTGCTTTATCCGGGCAAGCATCTTTAGAATCAGCCACTCCATCACCATCACTGTCGGGACAACCCTTGGTCATAACCGATCCGGGCACATCCGGGCATTCATCGGCTTCATCGACGACTCCATCATTATCCCGGTCTTTACCCGGACATCCGTTGTTGGCCGCGATACCTGCCAGGTTGGGGCACTCATCGTCTTTATCGGAAATGCCGTCGCCATCACTGTCCGGACAACCGTTCATTATCTTCAAACCAGCAATACTGGGGCATTCATCGCGGCTATCTTCAATCCCATCGCCGTCCGTATCCGGGCACCCGGCAAAGGCTTTCAACCCGGCTTCCTGTGGACAGAGATCCAAATCGTCGGGAATACCATCGCCGTCGCTGTCCAAGTTTTTGGCACTCTTTGGTTCCTTTTTGGGTCCTGCTTCTCCGAAATAATGCTTCCAGCCCAGCGATAACTGGATGTTATTGCGTTGATCTGCCAGAGAAACCCGGAATTCTGCCTGCAGGTTGATGTAAGAGGTTGGCGCTATGCGAAAATCCACACCGGCGCCGATGGGAATTTGCAGGTTTACTTCTTTTAATTGTTCCGCTACGGCTCCTACCCCTCCGAGAACGTAGGGATTAACCGGCTTGTCCTTGACCAGCCGATAATGAACCTGAGCATCCAGTTCTCCAAAGGTTCTTCTGGCCCGGTCGATTTCATCCACCAGGCGAATAACACCCAAACGGAGCGGGACGTAGACCTCAACCGGCCCAACGACCCGTTGATATCCCACCTCAAAACCCGCGTTGTAACTTCTGAAATTGCCGAAATCACCGGCATTCGGGCTTTTATAATCAATGAATGATCGCTTAAATGATAGTCCTTGTTGCTGGTCTACGGATTGCGCCATGGAGATTAAGGGAAGCAACCCGATGTATAAAACGTAGTATAATCGTCTCATATTCGCTGGTTAATCCAACAAAATT
This sequence comes from Saprospiraceae bacterium, assembly GCA_020436785.1. Classification (GTDB taxonomy): domain Bacteria; phylum Bacteroidota; class Bacteroidia; order Chitinophagales; family Saprospiraceae; genus JAGQXC01. The sequence goes on from JAGQXC010000241.1 coordinate 28,385, forward strand.
AACATAATTCCTTTTATGCGGAATAATATATATATTATTAATTATTCTAAACTGTTGGGAATAAAGACAGGATAGCTTGTAGATGTGCCCTTAATAACGAAACGAATATTGTCTTTGGTATTGCTTTCATCTGATATTCTCGAAATAACCGGTTTGACGGTTCTTCCGAACATTATCCCACTGGAAATAACGTCCATTCATGGCAATAAAGATTCCCGGCGGCAAGACCTGGACAAATGCCAAAGCACTACCGAGATTAAAGAATCCATCGGACGAGGTACCAAACGCATAAGGAATTAAAGCCCCGGTCAGCACGATCGTTTTGCCGGTTATCTCCTGATCCGCCAGATACCGTGCTGTATTTACCATGGTATCAGTACCATGAGTAAGCAGAATCCGGTCCGCTTCCGCTTTCCTGCAGTTGTGTGCAATGATCTGGCGATCGTCGTCGGTCATCTCAAGACTGTCTACCATCATCAGCGTCTTCAGATCGATATCCAAACGGCAGCGGCCAAGATCAAACATTTCACTCAGATGCGTATCCTTGAAATACAATTCACCGGTTACAAAATTATATTCTTTGTCAAAGGTCCCTCCGGTGACGAATACCTGGATCTGCATGCTATTTCATTTTAGAGCGGGTAAAAATAAAAAAGGCAGGCAGATATCAGTTGCTCTGCCTGCCGGTTATCTTTCCGATTAATGCATCAGTTCGATTCAAACATCGTATCAGGAAGTCCCGAATTCACCTTGACATCCGTCACATCAAGTTTCAGCGCCATTGGCATGGCGCCGGATATGGTCAGTGAATAGGGTATCTTGATCCCACTCACCTCGCGGTAATCGGCTGTTTCGTTAATTACGGTGCGTTTCATTCCCTGAACTTCCGCTTCCAATTCCGTCTTCACTTTCAGATGGTTTTCCGGGTCATAGAATTCTTTGATCTCTGTTCCGTCCGGGGTCGTAATTTTGACGACTTGAACGTCTTTGCCTTTGTAAGATTCCATCTCTCCCAGTTCGGCTTTGTAGCCGTCCTTGAGGTAATTCAATTCCGGAAACAAATAGGATTGCCGGCGAAAATTATCCAATGCATTCTCGTCGGTGATCTCCTGTGATCCCTGGGGAGAACTTACCGTCGCTTTGCTGCCATTGTATCGCTGGTCCATAAAGGTCATTCCATTCGACTCGATGGTCATCGCCATTTTGGTGTTGTCCTTCTTCATGGTTTTCATGGTTAATGATCCCATGGCTGTATTTCCTTCCAGGGTAATTTGGATATCCTTCACCTGGTTTAGCTTTTCCTGCCCTCCGATGGCATCCAGGTAAGCTTTTACTACATCTAGCCCGGTCATCGGGGCCATGGCCTTCTCCATTTTTCCAGAATCAGGCGATGCGGCCGGGGACATCTTTGGCGTACATTGCACAGCCATAAGACCTGCCACCATTAAGATTAAGAATTTTGTATTTTTCATTCGTTTTGATTTATCGATGGATTTCCCGACCCGATAAGGTGCGGTACTTAAACTAATTCTCATCGGT
>JAGQXC010000242.1 GCA_020436785.1 Saprospiraceae bacterium
GCCTCCATCCATCCTGCCAATGGATTGGTTTCTTTTTGTGCTTCCAATGCATCGTACCAGCTCTTGTCCAGTGTCCAGCCAAATTCCTGACCTGCTTTCCATCCCAGCAAATCTGAAGGAGATAGCCGCTCCGGGGATTGATTGGTTCGGTCATAGATGGATTTGGCCAACGACCGCGCCTGGTTGTTCCCCTGTGCCGCCAGGGACCGGTATTGGAGGAATTGAGCCAAGCGCTCATCGGGGTCATGCGGCTTGCCGATACCCAGATTCTCCGGCCACTCCAGGGCTTTAGCTGCCCAATTGACCGCCTGAGAATACTTGCCGGACTGCATTGCCTGGAGACCAAGCATCAGAGTAGCCTGATCCCAGAGACCTTTACCATACCTCGCACCCTCGAAGGGGAGAATTGTTGTCTTTTGTAACAGGTCAAATGACCTTTGGTATTGGCCGTTCATCAACAGCGCCTGGACGATCGGAGTGGTCAAACGGAAATCCTTGGGGAATTTAAGTTCTGCTTGTTCAGCCCATTTAAGCGCTTCAACCGGTTGATGGTGATTGAGGTAATATTCAATCTGTGCGGAATAGCCCCTCCAGTCCGGGGATAAGGTAAACGCCCGTTGTAAGTCACTGAGGGCTCCACCTTGTCTGGTTTCATCAAATTCGAAACGGCTAAGGTAAAATCCGGCAAAATCAGGAGCAGCACCGCAGGCATCAAAGTGTCGTTGTGCTACCTCGGGGTCATCCATGTACCAGGCGATCAAGGCCCGGTAATAGTGTAATTTCCAATGATCATTAGTGAGTAACAGCCGGTCCAGCTCGATGGCAGATTCGGGCCGGTAGGGAAATACCAGTTCCGCCTGACCACCTAAAACACCCTGCAAGTATTTATCCGTGACGATCCCGGATTCACGGGACCAGGCATCCAGATGCAACGCAACCATCGGATCGTTGATGTACGGGCTGGCGATCCGGATCGCCTCTTTCCTTTCACCCAGGTCAGCATATCTGCATGCCATTTCCAAATAAGTATCGGATATAAATTCATTGGTCACTACGGCTGATAACCTCCCGGCCTCAACATTATCGGGGGCGATCAACTGAAGCTCCTGCCGTGCCAGGTGGAACAAAGGCAGGTCATCCAATAGATTTTCCAATACGGCGACGGCTTTTTTGTCATCACCCAACCGATGCCATGCCTTGGCGTCCAACCATCTCGCCGTGGCGTCCAGTGCATCGTAGCGCATGGCTTTTTCGGCAAAGGCCAATGCCTGGTCATATTCTCCTCTGCGGTAATGAACCTTCGCTAGTTGAACGTTAGCTGCCAGCGTGTATGCCGGGTCTTTGGCAGCAACACTGAATCCGTCGAGGGCGTCGTATTGATTACCGGCGTTGACCGCCAGCAAACCAAACAAATAATTGGCAGATCCATCATAGGTATTCCATGCCAATGCCTTCATGACCCACCTCTTAGACTCCGCATACCGCATTTGTTTCAGGTGCAACTCCGCCAATGCATTCATGGCTGGAACCAGCGTTGAATCCTGTTCCAGGGACTTTTCCAACGTCATCCGCGCACTGTAGTAGTCTTTTGCACGTAATTGTTGCAAGCCCCATAGGTACGTGGCGTAGGCGGCAGATGAGCGAATGCCATCAAGTGGTCGGCTGAGTTTTTTTTCTTCTTCCTGGGCGGGGGAATAATACAAGCTGTGGTTGTCAATATCAATGGAATAATGATCATCCTCCGCAACGAATGTCCAGCGTTGGGTTTGCAAAGGAGTAAACTGGAGCGTTTCATCCATAACCTTTTTGCCGGATACCTCAATGACCACGGGAAAATTGCCCGGGCGGACCGGGCAGAACTCAACGATTAATTTACCCCCGGTACATTGGATAAACAACGCGCCCACGGTGTTGGCAAAAGTTAGTCCTTCCAAACCGGTGATGGGATACCACTTCTCGCGGAAATGTTCGGTTCCCTGGGCGGCGAGTTCCTGGACAATAAATGGAGAATGGGAAGGTCCGGTTTGGTTGTAGCCCAATCCACTTTGCAACTCGGTATATTGCCCTTTCCCTTTATCCGGATCGGTTAACAGATCGGTCCAAATCGCCCCGTCGCGAGCCAGTGACCAATACCAGATTTTCTTGCCGAGTTTGTCGGAAAATGGTGACCAGTGCACCATCCCCCAGTTATCCGATGGATAATAAGCCCCGTAGAAGTCGGTTGCCTTTCCCAAAACATGGTAAGAATGACTGCCTCCGAAATTATTGTTTCGGTAAAAGGAGAGGTCCACGCCTTCTTTATTGATGGGATAAGGCCCGGGCAACCCGTCGTGAAAGATCTCTGCCGTCCCCGGGTAGGTGACGCGCAAGTCCTCCGCGACATCAAAAGCTGCATTGGACCAATGGTAGGAAAGAACCGGAAGATCACTTTCGTTGTGCCAGTTGCCATTGGTCTCAAACCATGCTTTGTCTGCCGGCACGCGAACTTCTACCTGCCAAACCGTATGTCCGGTTCGATTGTGTGCGCCCACAAAACAACTGACACTTCCGTCGGAATTCGTCCGGGTAATGTAATCCACCGGAGTTGCCGTATTGACGGTGTGCCCGTAAGACCCAAAATTAAATTCGATGCCCCCTGAGGTCCATGGTCCGCGGGCGGCAATGTTCCGAAACTTAATCACCGGATTGAAATACACGAAATCTTTTCCGGTTGACTTGATGAATGCGCCTAATACCTTGCCTCCTATTTCCGGAGCCACGTAGACTTTTAGGTAGGGATTCTCCAGAACTACCACCTTCCAGCTCTGCACCGTCGCTTGATTGGTATACCCGTCAAAATGAAAATAGGGGTAATTGACATCGACCTTGGCAACCGGATTAGGATCGCCGAATCCATAGGTGGGAAACGGCATTTCTTCTTCCGAAATCCGGGCAGTCTGTGCAGGCAGTGCCACGTGATAACAGAAGATTAATGATAAGGCAAGGGCTCTAAAATACATGATTCAGATGTTTTGTGTAAAATAGCTTGCACCTTGGAGTTTACCAAAATCTTCCGGGTGATAATGGGTGCGGAATCCGGTGGGTTGCAAGCCATTTCAGACGGAGATGCAAAGTTTTTTTGGAAGAATAGGTGATATCAGGGTAAATTAAGTCACATACTGATAAAAGCGATTTAACTATGTCCGGCGCAACTACACCGACCAGGGAGGCATTGCGAATAAGCCGATTCAATGCCTTTTATCACCAGGTCTTTCCGGCATTTGCCGGATTTATCAAACAGAAAGGCGGTGACCTCGCACTTGCCAAAGACCTTTTCCAGGAAGCATTGCTGTTGGTTTATGAACAAAAACTGCGTCATGACCAACCGGTGTCGGAGGGTTATCTTTTTGGGATTTGCCGACATCTCTGGCATCAGTACCGGCGGCAGCAAAGCCGTCAGGAGCGATGGGATAATCGGACAGAACCCCACACCGGGGAGCACTATCAGGAGCCGTCTTCATCAAAGATCCTCACTCTCTTATCCAGGGCCGGAGAACGCTGTCTGGAATTGTTGACTTCCTTTTATTACCACCGGCAATCGATGCAGGAAATTGCTGCGGCCTTCGGATTTTCCGGCGAACGTTCTGCAACCGTCCAGAAATATAAATGCCTGGAAAAAGTCCGGGATCAGGTTCAACAAAATCAATGGACATATGAAGACTTCCTGGCGTAACCTCAGACAAATTGAAGATTTCCTATTCAGGCGGATATCGCGTAGCGGACAATCCGGACTCAATCATGCAAGCCATTCCCTGCTGAAAGAACAAATCGCCGCCCAGGAAAAAGCCTACCAGTTGATCCGGGAACACGGAAGAGCAGCGCTCCGGGAGGAGATTAAAACCATCGAAGCGCATTTATTCAGCCACCCTGACCACCAGGGCTTTCAGCGACGCATCTTCAAAATTTTTGCAACCAAATAACCTCAACAACGTGAAAGCATCTGCCGTCATTCCAATGGTGATCGATCACCTGGGTTCCAGCGAACGCGTCTTTGATATTTACAGCCTGTTGCTCAAGGAACGTATCGTATTTCTGGGCACGGGAATTGACGACCAAATTGCCAATGTCATGGTCGCACAATTGCTTTATTTAAACAGTCAGGATCCGAAGCGTCAAATCGACCTTTACATCAATAGTCCGGGAGGCACGGTGTACGGCGGAATGGCCATTTACGATGCCATGCAAATGATCTCCGCACCGGTGGCAACTTATGCGGTCGGATTTACCGGCAGTATGGCTACGGCAATACTGAGTGCCGGCCAACCGGGACGACGGTATGCTTTGCCTCAGGCTACCATTCACATGCATCCGACTGGTGGTGGTTCGAAAGGATATACCGAGGATGTGCGGATTGCCACCCGTGAACAAGAGCGCCTGCAGGCTCAATTGTTTCATTTGATGGGTAAACATTGCGGCCACAGCGGCGAGGAATTAGAAAAGTATTTCCTGAGGGACCGCTTTCTCAACGCCCTGGAAGCCCGGGATTATGGCATTGTGGATGAAGTTTTGGGCGACACCAACGACCTGATCTTTCTGGAACCTGCCGTACCGGAAATCCGTTACCAAAACCCCGTTATTCTGGGGGATAGCTAACCACACCACTGGGTTTGTATCCGATGCGATGAGCGACAAACTCCCAGGGGCCTTCTTGTCGATGCAATGGCTTGAGATATGGCATCCAGGGGCCTTCGCTCCCGGCTTTACGGTAGCCGATTTGAGCTCCTTCCGTAGAAGATGAAAGTGTCAGGTCATCGTGAGCGACCGTAATGACCGGATCTGCAGTCACCGGCTGGACCCTTCCCGGCCAGAATCGTTCCAGCAACTCACCTTCCGGAATCAGTCCCAGATCTCCGTATTCCTCTTGCCAGGTGGCGCATGCTTGCCGCATTTCCTCCAATTTATCTGCATATTCGGGATCAGCGGCCAGGTTATGGAATTCATTTGGATCTTGCCAGGTGTCAAAAAGTTCTTCCTTCGGCTTGGAGGTACGAAACCACTGGGCCTGCCACTCATCAAGGGTTCCCTGATCGCGACCATGCAAAAGGGACTGCATGCTATTCATATTTTCCCGGTAGGCCACCGGCAGGTAATAGCCCTGATCCGGCATCAGGTTTAATAAATATTTGTAACGAACATCCCGGACGGCGCGGATGCGGTCGTATTCGGAATCGAAGCGGTCAGAAGCTGCATAAATGTATTTACGCGGTGCCGCCTGGAAAGGCCCATCAAAAGCCTGACCCTGGATCCAGTCCGGTGGCTGAATACCGGCCCAGGAGAAAGCGGTTGGAGCCAGGTCCACAAAACTGATCATTTGACTATCAATGGTCCCTGCGCCGCGTCCGTCAGGAAAGCGGATGATCATCGGCACCCTCAATCCGCTGTCGTACAACAACCGCTTTTCACGGGGCAATGGGCCGCCATGATCGGTATACCAAACGACAATGGTTTGGTCTAAAAGTCCATCTTTTTCCAATTGATCCAGGATCACGCCGACCTGCTTATCCATTTCAATGATGTTGGAATAATTACGGCGAACATCCATCCGGGTCAATGAATCATCCACGAGATAAGGTGGCACGTTCACCGGGAGGTCGAGGGGAACATTCCAGTACCAATCCGACGAATCCACATCTCCCTGGTAGCCGGGGCCATCCTTTTCCCGGTCTCCCGGAAAGTTTTGATTGAATCGCAATACATAGCGGTGATAGGGTCCGAAAATCTGACTTTCGTGGGTGACATCGAAATTGAAAATGGCGAAAAAAGGTTGACCGGGAGATCGGTTGCGCCAATGGACAAAAACACTCGATTCATCCCAGGCTGTTTCGTTGGGAACAAATTGATAATCCGTTTTGCTGTTGTTGGAACAATAATAACCGTGTTCTCTCAGGATCTGACTCATCATTTTGACCTGGGGCGGGGGCACACACTCATAAAGCTTGAGGCCCAAACCCTCCAGAAAATCACGATTCCACTGAACACGCATGTGATTGGCACCAATGCTTGAAGGGTACATTCCGGTACATATGGCTGCGCGGCTGGGAGCACATACGCCATTGACCGAGAAGAAGCGCGTATAGCGCACGCCCTCGCCCGCCAGTCTCGATAGATTGGGTGTTTCAATGGTGGAATCACCAAACATTGGCAGATAAGGACTGAGGTCTTCGGCCACCAGCCACAGGATATTCGGGGATTTTGCCCGGATAGGTTCCGTAGAACTATTTTGACAGCTCGTGAAGATCAAGGAGAGGATGGCCGCAACCAGGGAAAAAGTTCGCATGCGATGAATGAGTTTTCACTCAATTTAACAAAATACCCCAGGTTGGGCGGTGTGTTAAAGTCCATATCTTCTAGCGAAATAGTATACTAAACGACCAATGATCGGGGTTTGATAAAGATAAGACCTTCTTGAAGCCCTTCTTGAAAGACAAACGGTTACGCTTTATCCAATATTTAATGTTGGGGTAACATTGTCTTAATCTCCACGAGCTATTCTTGTACCAATGAAATCACCAAAGTGGTGAAGCGATGGTTTCCATCGACCTGCGATATTCGTATTGAATGAATGCCTTAACTGAACATCATGTTGTACACCGGCTTATACGTACTTACCCTGGGACTTGTATTTATTGTTCGCGCCAGATCCGGCCGTGCGAAAAACAGTGTCTGAAGGATCGACCAAGTGGTTGATGCATCTCTCCGGAAACAGAAAACGTCCCGCCTTTTCCTATTAAAAATCAAGCATAGCCCCGCAAAGTCAGGGTCTGATGTCCTGACCGAGGGCGATTAGATTGGCAAAAAGCCGGTATGCCCCCGGAACGCCTGCCGGCAACTCACGGAAAAAGGATAGCCCGGTGTAAACAAAATATCCCTTTCCATATTGAGCAACCAATAAAGCCGCATCGGTTGGGTTTGCATCTCCGGAATCCTTGAAGCGGAGGATGGGTGTATAGGCCGCATCCCACTGGGATGGGAAATACAAACCGCGCTCCTGTACCCAACCTTCAAAATCGGCTTGCGTGATTTTATTGGGTACATTCAGTACCGGGTTGTCGGGCGCCAGAAATTGCGGAACGGCATCTTCTTCCGTGATGCGATCATGACTGAGGGTCAAGGGATATGGTCCATAATCACTCACTTTGAGGCCTGAAGTCGTATTGTACTGAACGATAAGCGTGCCTCCCTGCTCGACGTATTGGAAGAGCTCGGGCATTTGGAATGCCAGTTTATCCACGGTATTGTAAGCTCGGATGCCCAGGATGGCGGCATCAAAATTCCGCAATACATTATGATCTAATTGATTCTCATTGAGCACGGTGATGTGATAGCCCAATTGCTCAAGGTATTTGGGCACTTCATCCCCCGCTCCCATCACATAGGCAATATTCTGACCGATTCGTTTGGCATCCACCCGGATCAATTTGGCGCGGCTGGGCTGGGTAACGGTTTGGGTTGGTATGTGATCGTAGCTGATTGGTCGCCAGCTTCTCGCAAAACGTCCTCGATCGGTGGTCACATACGCTTCAACTTCTTCCACACCTGGCTGAGCGGGCGGAGTGACGGTAAAAATGAACCGGGACTCTCCCCCTTTTAGGTCAATGCTGAACTCTTGTTCTTCGGGTTGTACCAACCAACCGGCAGGAACCTGAAGTCCGACTTTACCGGTCAAATTGGCTGTGCCGGCCTTGACCGTGACTTCGATTTCTTTTGGATGATCATCCGGAAAGACGACGGCGGGCTCCTGTAGATTCACATATGCCGGCTGGATGATTTCAAAGGGTTGGTAAACCTCCGCTTTGACCGGATCCCGGTGTTTGTGCATGATTTCTTTGGCGATGTCCAGGTCTTCACCGGCCAGGTTGAGATGATAAACAACCTGGAATTGGTGAGGTGTCTCTGGCTGACCAATCAGTTGCGGATCATCGACCTGATACCTGCCCACCATGGGTTCTTCATTGAGCCAATACGGATTGGTGATGGACAACGAATCGGGAATGCGAATGCTCCAGTCGAGACTCAAATCCTGATTGTTGCGTAAGGGGACATTGAGTACCGTATCCAGTCCCTGGGGCTGGATTTCGATGCCTTTCAGGATGAGTGGGGCATTGCTCCGGTTGATCGCCTCAAGAGACAATTGAAGGTTGGTGCCGGGCACACCGCTGTCATCCCCGGTTACTGCTTCCAGGAATAAACCCATACAAGCTTCCAGGATGCGATCGACTTCCTTAAGTTTCCGGGTCTTGTAATAATGGTCAGGCAAAGCAGTTATCTTCTGTTTCAAATCGAGTAAAGCCGGCACGGAAGCAGCCGGATTGGTGGGGTCAAATTGATCCAAAAGGGCTTCCACCAAGGGTTGAATCGGCGCACCGCCAGGAATCCGGGACCAGGTTGTGTTGATGCCGCTCATGAAATCGGTTCCATCCGGCTCCTCCCCTTTAACCAGTTCGAGAAATTCTTCCTGTTCACCCCGGCTTCCCATCACCCCGAATCCCTGGCACTTATGCATACTGCGACTGGCGGCGGAGATCTCGGTATTGGACAGACCCCGCACCGGATAATAAACGCCTACATCGACCGAACTCAGATTCTTGTCTTTTGCGGCTTCTTTCATGGCTTCCCGGCTGCCGTAAAACCACCAGGAGGTATTCCAAAATACACGCTTCGGCTGCCAAACCTGGGTATATTTAAGTTGTTGCGGGTATTGCCGGGGGTCGTCGACTTTATCAAATGCTTCCACACTCAGGATGGCCGAGGCCGTATGGTGGCCGTGATTGGGGCGACTGGAGTCATTGGAAAAGCGATTGATCACGACATCGGGCTTGACATTTCGCCAGGTCCAGATGACGTCACCCAGGATTTCATCATGTCCCCAGAGCCGGAATGTCTCTTCCGGGTTTTTTGAATAGCCAAAATCATTGGCGCGGGTAAACCGCTGATTGCCACCATCGATACGCCGGGCAGCTAATAATTCCTGTGTCCGGATCACCCCGAGCAACTCACGGATTTCCGGACCAATAAGGTTCTGTCCACCATCTCCCCGGGTCATTGACAAGTAGAAGACGTCGTATTTCCTTTCATTGGCCAGATAGGAGATTAAACTGGTATTCTCGTCATCGGGATGTGCAGCCTGGTAAACCACGGTACCCAAGACTCCTAATTTTTGCATCATTGCATAGACATCCCCACTGGAATGTCTTTTTGGTGGCTGTGCGTTGGCAGCAAAAAAGTAAAAGAGGCTAAGGGCTAAGAGTAATTTCCTGTTAACGATCATGGCTTTGCGATGTTTGTGGCCAAACAAATGTACCTTAATTCATGTACATACGGAACGGACGCCGCACTCCGTCGCCAGGATTAACATAGCTTTAAGAATTGAAAAAGCCTCCTTCCGGAAAGAATCGGAAGAAGGCAATCCCAAACGCACCTATTCGAACGAGTTTTACATTTTTGGCATCAGAACATGATCGATGGAATGGATGACTCCATTGGACTGATAAACATCATAGACACTAACGTTGGCCACATTTCCCATCTCATCCTTGATCGATATGTTGTGTTTACCGTTCATCATGATCCACAATTTCCCGCCACTTACCGTGGTCAGTTCCGTATCCCCTTTACGAATCATTTTCGCAAGGGCGTCGAAATCGTATTTTCCGGGCACGACATGATAGGTTAATACATCTACCAATTGTTTTTTGTTAGCCGGTTTGAGCAGATGATCCACGGTGCCTTCCGGTAAATCTTCAAATGCGTCGTTTACTGGTGCGAAAACCGTGAAAGGGCCATTTCCCTGCAGGGTTTGGACCAGACCTGCCGCTTTAACCGCTGCTACCAGGGTCGTGTGGACAGCAGACTGAACGGCGTTATCCACGATGGTTTTCTGTGGATACATGGGCTCGCCACCAACTTCCACGGTTTGAGCATGAAGCTGGATGGTTGTAAAAAATGCGATCAATAAATAAAATGCTGTTAAACGTTTCATAGTGTTTGTTTTTAAATTGAAATTCAATTGTTTTCTTGGTATTACGAGAAGAAATGAATTCCCGGATTTCAGCAATTATGATTTTTTCAACATTCGCGCTCGCCTGGAGGAGCCAAATCAACTGCAATGAGTGATAAAAAGTCTGTTCTTAAACAATTACAAACCATCCCAAGCATCGGAAAAGCATGTGCAAACGACTTGTACCTTCTGGGTATCCGCAGTCCTTCCGATCTGCATGGACGCAATCCCGCCTCCTTATTTGCCGATCTGAGCCGGATCACCGGGATTAGTCAGGACATTTGTATGCTTTACACCTTTCGCTGTGCCGTTTATTATTGTACGGAGGCCAACCCTGATCCGCAAAAGCTGAAGTGGTGGTACTGGAAAAATCATGCTTACCGGGAAAGTGCTGCGTAGGCTGCCAACCGGATCCCGACCGGTGGAAAATTTTGCTTAAATTTTGTATCTTTAAAATAGCCCCTTAATGGGCTTTTAAATGTACTGCTTATGTATACGAATGAATCCATCCAAATGTACGGTTCTCCTTACAACCAGGAGCAGGCGGATTACGTAACCATTTATGAATGCGCCTCAATCCCGGATCTGGATTTAGTCAAGCTGGCTCTTAACCATGCCGAAATCCCTTTTCGCGTCCAACATGAAAATGCGTTACGTATGGGAAATATTCCTGCGATAGGTTTCCATGGAGCATTGATCCAGGTCGAAGCAGATGATGCCAAAGAAGCCCGGGAAATGTTGCTGGAACAAGGATTTAAATTGGAAATCACACACCCTTCCAATGCCTTTTTTTCCTGGTTGGATAATAAAACCTCCTCCCTACCCTTGCTGAATCGTTGGCCGGTCGTTTTTCGTTTCCTGTTTTTGGCTGCTCTGTTGATTTTTACCGTTTATCTGGTCCTGGTATTTACCGTTGATCCCTTCATTTAACCTCCTCCGCTTAACAACAGCCATCACCTTTCTTTTTCCATTGGACCTGCGCCTTTTGTTACACCGATTCATCCTGTTGCTTATTCTCTTTCCACCCCCGGTTTGTTTTCAATCTCCTGATTTTCGACAAATGGAATTCCGATTATCTCCTGAAATTTTAATTTTAGGTGCATGGGCTTTGAAGAAAAAAACGGAGCGGTAATACGACCCCGGGGAGCGGTATTGGTTTACATCGTTGTGGCACAATTTTTCTGTACTTCCCTGTGGTTTGCCGGTAATGCGGTACTGAACGGATTGACGGATGACTTTAACCTGCCTCCTTCGGCCCTGGGCCATTTAACATCGGCGGTACAATTGGGCTTTATTGGCGGGACCTTATCGTTTGCTTTGTTAACCATCGCCGACCGGTATTCACCATCACGGGTCTTTTTTATATGTGCAACGATGGGCGCTCTGGCCAATGCGGCCATTCCATTTGGCGACCAGCATTTAGCCAGTCTCTCCGCACTGCGATTTGTCACGGGATTTTGTTTGGCTGGAATCTATCCGGTAGGCATGAAAATAGCGGCTGATTATTTTGAAAAAGGTTTGGGAAAGGCGCTTGGATTTTTGGTGGGCGCGTTGGTGCTGGGTACTGCTTTTCCGCATTTTATCCGCTATACCTCCAGCGGTTTGCCCTGGAAAGTGGTTTTCCTGGCCACCTCGTCATTGGCGGTACTTGGCGGGATCATCATTTTACTCTTGGTACCGGATGGCCCCCACCGCAACCGGGCTCAAAAATTGCAATGGAATGCCCTTTTTACCGTTTTCCGGGACGAATCATTCCGCCGGGCTGCATTCGGCTATTTTGGTCATATGTGGGAATTATATGCTTTCTGGGCATTTGTCCCGGTCATGTTGATGGCTCATCAACAAGCCAACCAATATGCGCTATCGATCTCGGCAACCGCCTTTGCGGTCATTGGTATCGGAAGCCTGGCCTGCGTCGCGGGCGGGCTCTGGTCCTTATCGGTGGGGCCGAAAAAAGTGGCCTCCCGGGCATTGGCCGCATCGGGAACGTGTTGTTTGATCTCCCCCATCCTTCTCGCGCAATCCAGTCCTCTGGCACTTATCCTATTCCTTTTGTTTTGGGGCATCGTCGTCATTGCCGATTCACCGATGTTCTCTACCCTGGTGGCACAAAACGCTCCGCAGCAATCGCGCGCTACCGCATTGACCATCGTTAATTGCATCGGATTTGCCATCACCATCGTCAGCATTGAAACCCTCAATCATTTGGTGCTCCGATGGGACTGGCGTTGGGTTTATTTATCATTGGCTCCGGGACCGTTGTTAGGATTGTGGGCCCTTGTTCACCGGCCATGAATACGAACATACTGATTGCACTTCCATTCCCATCCAATGCATTGGAATGATCTTTACCAATTTTCTTCCGCTTTCGTACTTTGTAGATAAAATCGGAACCATGTCAATCCATCTGAGAACAATGTGCTTATTTGCCATCCTGGTTTTAGGCAACCTCCCGTTGAAAAGCC
>JAGQXC010000243.1 GCA_020436785.1 Saprospiraceae bacterium
ACAGTAAACAGCCCACAGGGTCCGGCACCAATAATGAGGATGTCGGTTTCGATCATGCGTGTTCGTGTTTGGTAAAATATTTAAGGTGTAATCCACATTCTGTTTTGGTTTTGCCGGCCCAGCGACCTTCCCGGCCTTTACCCGGTTGTGTACAATGCATGCACCCGATGGATTCGTAGCCCAGGTAAAAAAGCGGATGGATAGGGAGATCCAGTTCATCCAGATTCTTATTGAATGACTCTTCGCTCACTTCCAGGAGGGGATGAAACTTGAGGATGTCACCCTGTTGCTCAAATAGGTGCAAATTGGCCCGGTATTCATTTTGGTAAGCCATCAGACTGCTCACCCATACTTTGTGTTTTTCGATGTAGGGTTGTAAAGGGGCTATTTTGTTGATGGAACAACACATCTTGGGGTGTTCGATCCACCACGATTCTTCCTTGGTCAGGGCATGTTCTTCCGGATGAGGATTGATGGTAACGATATTCAAACCCAGTCTGCGTATCAGGCTGTCCCGGTAGGTAAGGGTTTCGGGGAAATGAAAACCGGTGTCGATAAAATAAACCGGATGTCCCGGAGCTACTTGCTGCAACAAATAAAGCAGGTAGATGGATTTGGTACCAAATGAAGTGGTAACCATGATGTCCTCTACTGCAAAAGTGTTGAACAGGCGTTGTAATCCAAATACAGGCTCCAGGCCACGAAATGATTCATTCAGTGAGTCCACTTGGTAATTTGGATTGGCGGTCGAAATGCTTGCCGTTGACTTCATCTCAGTAATGCTTTGGTTAATTGATTGAGGGTGTGGACTTTCTCATGAAAGTCACTGACCAATTCATTGCGGTAATTATTAAGATGCAATGCGAGTTCGTCTATTTCTTCGGGCAATAAATCTTCCAGGTATTCCCGCATGCGTTTGGCCAGGGTGGGGGACTTGCCATTCGTGGAGATGCCTACTTTCAAATTACCCCGTGTTACAATGGATCCGAGGTAGAAGTCGCATTTTTCCGGATCATCCGCCACATTGACCAATACCTGATGAGCATGGCAGGCTTCCATAATCTCGCGATTTACCTCTTCATCATTGGTGGCCGCGATGACCAGGTGGAATCCGCAGACATCTGTGGGCTCAAAAGTTTTGTTGATCTTTCTGACATAGAGCGCTCCGGCTTCCCGGATGAGGTGATCCACTTCCTCAAGAAAATCTTCACTGACCATGGTGACCAAAGCCTGGGGACTGCTTTTGAGCAGGAAGTACAGTTTTTCACATCCCACGTTACCACCGCCAACGAGGAGGATTTGCAATTCTTCCGCTTTGAGAAAGATGGGGAACAATGTATTACCTTCCATAGATTGCCTCGTTTTGCAACAAATGAACGACCTCTCCGACGATGATGATCGCAGGCGTTTCAACGCCTTCGGTTTGTGCCTGTTCAATGATGGTGTTCAACGTGCCTGAGATCGTCCTCTGGTCCTTCCTGGATCCTTTTTCCAGAATGGCCACGCCCAGATCGCCGCTGTAATGCTGGCTAAACAGGTCGACGATCTCCTTCAGCTTACCCAGCCCCATCAGAATCACCTTAGTCCCGGGCAACGCCACCGATTTTTGAACGTCCTCGCTTAGTGAACCACTTTTGGTCACAGCGGTAATGACATGGAAACTGCGGCTGACCTCCCGGTGGGTGACCGGGATGCCGGCCAGGGCAGGTACGCTGGTGGCACTTGTCAGGCCGGGAATCACCGTGACCGTTAATCCGAGGGCCCGGGCAAATTCGATTTCTTCATAACCGCGGCCAAAAACGAAGGGATCGCCTCCTTTTAGCCGGACGATGTGTGCATGACCGCTTGCCAGTTCGGCAATACGATCGTTGATGGCTTCCTGGGACCACGAAGGTTGGCCTGCCCGTTTGCCTACGCATTCCAATAGCGTTTGCGGTCGGGCATGCCTGAGCAATTCCGGGTCCACCAAAGCATCATATAGAATGGCGTCGGCTTCAGCCAAAGCCCGGTAACCCTTCAAGGTGATCAGGCCCGGGTCTCCGGGACCGGCGCCGACCAGTGTCAGGTGCGCCTTCGTCATGCTTTGTAATATTCGGTGATGACCAACTGATCTTTTTTTCCTCGTAATTGATCCTGGCGGAGATGGCAGGCGTCATTGTAGAAATCTACCGCATCGCCATAATGGCGGATGGCAAATGCTTCACTGGGCTCTTCAGCCGATATGGCTCCTGCGAGGTCATTGAAATCTCCGAATTTGCTAAAAGGAAGGGAAGAACCGTAATGCGTCTGAAAATCTTCGATGATGCCTGCATGGGTATTGCAATGCACATCCCGGGCAAGTAATAAAGCCTTGGCGGTAATCACCAGGGCATTGTAACTGTAGTAAATGGCCCCCGGCCAGTGACCTTCTTCCAGGGACTCGGCGGCTTTACGCAGCCGTTGTTCGGCATCGCCAAAGATGGATCCGACCACATCCACAGCAGCACCGGCACATTCGCCGACGCCGATCGCCTGAACGTATTCGCTTGGTTGCCCCCAATCCCGGAATTCCTCATCCGTGAGGGCATCCGTTTGTCCCAATTCCTTTAGCAGGTGGTAGAAGTGCTTCTTACCGGTCCGGTAATAATAATGGTTGAAGGATTC
Organism: Saprospiraceae bacterium; assembly: GCA_020436785.1. Classification (GTDB taxonomy): domain Bacteria; phylum Bacteroidota; class Bacteroidia; order Chitinophagales; family Saprospiraceae; genus JAGQXC01. The sequence goes on from JAGQXC010000243.1 coordinate 2,644, forward strand.
TTCCTCATTCCGGTGTCCCAGGTATTCATCCAGGATCAATTCCAGGGCCATCAGGATCCTTTTGGTTGGTAATTTGATGACTTTTTCTCCGATGAACGATTCGCCACTTGGGTCCAGACCACCACCCAATACCAGTTGCATGGCCGGAACGATCCGCTCTTGCACTTTGATTGAACTGCCGTGCAGGCCGATCTGTGCGGCCATATGTTGGCCACAGGAATTCATGCATCCGCTGATTTTGATTTGGATGTCTTTATTCGAGGTTAGTGAGGGATAACGCCGCACCAGAAAGGCCTCGATCTCGTGACTGATCCCCGTACTGTTGGTTACGCCCAGGTTGCAGGTATCGGTCCCCGGACAAGCAGTAACGTCCAGGATCGTATTGAAGCCGGCTTCGGCCAGCCCGATTTCATCCAGAGCCCGGTAAAGGTCCGGCAGGGCATCGGTGTGCACATCCCGGAGAAGCAATCCCTGTTGCACCGTGATGCGAATATCATCAGCAGCGAAATCGGGAATAAATGACGCCAGTTTAATGGCTTTATCAAACGGCAGGTCACCCAGCCGGATCTTGATGCCGACGGCTTTGCGTTCGTTGTTCTTTTGGGTATAGACATTGGACTTCAGCCATTGCCGGTAAGCCGGAGTGTCAAGGATTTCCTGGTTTGGCCCTCCATGGTAATCGGGACCGGGAACAGGGATCCAGTCGGCTGCATCTATGGCTTGAACGGTGGGTGTTACCGCCACCATTTCCTGATTGATCAGTGCCATAAAAGTCTCAAGGCCCAGTTTTTGGACCAGGTATTTCATCCGCGCCTTGTACCGTTTTTCCCGTTCTCCCATACGGTCAAAGACACGAACAGCAGCTTCGGTAAAGGGAATGATGCGGTCAGCCGGCAAAAACGCAAAGGCCGTTTCCGCAACAATCGATTGAGCGCCCAATCCCCCACCGATGACTACTTTGAATCCACGTACACCGTTACGAATCATTGGAATAAAACCAAAATCATGGAAATAGGCATAGGCCGTATCCCGTTCGCTTGACGAAAAAGCAATTTTAACTTTACGACCCATTTCCTGGCAGATCGGATTTCGCAGAAAATGATGGTAGATGGCCAGGGCATAAGGACTGACGTCAAACGGCTCTTCGGGGTCAATGCCGGCGAAAGCGGAAGCGGTGATGTTGCGGACAGTATTGCCGCATGCTTCCCGAGCATTGACACCAACGGATGCCAAACCTTCCCAGATCTCCGGGGTATCCTCCAGCTTGACGTAATGCAATTGAATGTTTTGCCGCGTTGTCAGATGCAAGTTGCCGGTGGCATAGCGCTTGGATAAATTCGCCAATTGCTCTAGCTGGGCAGCCGTGATGCGACCAAGGGGTAATTTGGTGCGAAACATGTGGACTCCTTGCTGACGCTGGCCGTATACCCCACGCGTCAACCGGTAATGTTTGAACCGTTCTTCCTCGATGGAGCCCGCCTGAAACTCGGTTATCTTTTCGGCCAGCTCCCTGGCATCAAAAAGGTCCTGAGTTAGTTGTTTGTTGTTGATGGTGGTGTTCACGTGTTTCAATTTTTAAATGGTAAGGAAGGCCGGATGTAAACCGAAATTGACATCCGGCTCCAATGAGGAAATAGGTTGAGGTGTGCGCATGGTGGTGTTCATTGCTTTAAAAAAGCGCGATTTAAGCATTTGGTGGATGGAATAATTATATGGATCACCTTTCATATGTTCATACTTGGCCTAAAATCAAAAAGTCCTTCTGATTCATTCGGAAGGACTTTTTGGCATTTATCATTTAACCATTTTTACACGTCATCAGTACCTTGCCGAATCGCGCCATTGCATGTTACAGCAGCAACACATTCCGATGGTACAACAATGATTGACCGTGTATTTCATTTGTTTATTCATGATGAGCCAAAGATATATCCCTATTATGAAAATGACAATATTGACAAGTAAATATTTATATTATTTAAATATTGTGGAGATATTTTATCAAATTATATAAAAATATGAGATATTATTGAATTTATTCTATGAATATTTGTACATATATTGGAGTGTTTTTTCAATTTTTTGCCTTTCTTAACAAGAGGTCGTTAGCCTCTCTGGCCTACAGACGGGTAGGAGAAGGCGCATGATTATCAACGTCAAGGACCGTATAAATACCTGTTAAAATACACCATGGTCGCGACCCTGTCCGGTTACTCCGTCACGCAGCTCCTTCTTTTTCAAAGCCATTCCGTATACGGATAAGCAGTAGATTGCTTATCTTTTTTGCCCGTTTGTGAACTGTAAAAAACTGGAGTATGAGAGAAACGAAATTCCTGCTGACAGAAAAAGAAATTCCAACGCATTGGTATAACATCGTGGCGGACATGCCTAATAAGCCACTTCCGCCCCTGCATCCCGGCACCAGAGAGCCCATCGGACCGGAAGCACTGGCCCCTTTATTTCCCATGGAACTGATTAAACAAGAGGTTTCTCAGGAAAAATGGGTGGAGATACCCGATGAGGTCCGGAATGTATATGCCAAATGGCGGCCGACGCCCTTGTACCGGGCCTATGACCTGGAAAAGGCACTGGATACGCCGGCCAAAATCTACTATAAATATGAAGGAGTAAGTCCGTCAGGATCGCATAAGCCGAATACTGCTGTGGCCCAGGCCTATTACAATAAAATGGAAGGCGTCAAGCGGATTACGACTGAGACCGGTGCCGGACAATGGGGTAGCGCCCTGAGTTTCGCTTGTCAGTTGTTTGGCATCGAATGCGAAGTCTACATGGTTAAGATCAGCTATGAGCAAAAACCTTATCGCAAAATCCTGATGAATACCTGGGGTGCCCAGGTCTATGCTTCACCTACCAAGCTGACCCAGGCCGGTCAAAAGGTATTGGCGGAAGACCCGGATTCACCGGGTTCGCTGGGAATTGCCATTTCGGAAGCGGTCGAACGGGCTGCCACCGATCCGGATACCAAATATGCCCTGGGCAGTGTCCTCAATCATGTCCTGATGCACCAGACCGTCGTCGGTCAGGAAGCCGTCCGGCAAATGGAAATGGCCGGCGACTTGCCCGACATTGTGGTAGCCCCCTTTGGTGGCGGTTCCAATTTTGCCGGGATTAGTTTTCCATTTTTACGGATGAACCTCGAAGAAGGGAAAAAGATCCGTTGCATCGCCGCCGAGCCTTCCTCCTGTCCTAAGCTCACCCGCGGTGTATTCCGTTACGATTTTGGTGATACGGTCGGGATGACTCCGTTACTTCCCATGTATACGCTGGGGCATAATTTTGTTCCGGCGCCCATCCATGCCGGAGGACTGCGCTATCATGGTGCCGGAGTCATCGTCAGTCAGTTGCTCAAGGATAAGCTGATCGAAGCGCGGGCGCACGACCAGCTTGAATGTTTTGAAGCAGGGTTGCTCTTTGCCCGGACGGAGGGCATAGTACCGGCACCCGAGACGACCCATGCCATCGCTACGGCGATTCAGGAAGCCAGGCGTTGCAAAGAAGAAGGTAAATCCGAGACCATCCTCATTCACCTTTGTGGCCACGGCTATTTCGATCTCAAAGCGTATGAAGACTACCTGGCAGGTAATTTGACCAAACATGAGATCACCGAAGAAGAAATCCATGCATCGTTGGCTAAGTTGGATACGCCAATCCCGCAGTAATCCGACATGCTGGTGATACCAAGGGCTCCTGTATCTGATGATGCAGGAGCTTTTTTTTTATGCACCGGGGGGGCAGATCTGACTCAGACCGTCCACTCCCAGAAATTGCTCCAGCAGGCCGATGACATACTTTTGTGTCCAGCGACCTTCGGGCAACGATTCAAGTGTGCCCAGGAATTCCCCGTGTCGGCCAGGCAGAATGACCAGCTCACTGTGCGGCAGGTTTCGGTGCATCTCCATGGCATGTTCCATCGAACTTACGTCCATAGTGGCATTCATGATCAGGACAGGTAACCCGATGGATTGCAATTGTTCATCTGTCCACCCGGTGAAATTTTGCATCTGCCTCACGTCTTTGTCAAACATATTTTGCAATCCTTGGGGATCGCCATTGACCTTGAGGAAGCTGTCCTTAAGGATGGCAGGCATGGTGTCCAAAGTTGCATCCTCAAAGTAATTCCAGAATGAATCCGGTGCGGCATTTCTTTTATAAAAAGTTGACGCAAGGATCATTTTGCGGATCCGCTCTGCATGCCTGAGCCCCATTTCAATCAATACCTGACCCCCATTGCTGAAACCCAGAACATCGGCTTTGTCGATCCCCAAGTGGGTCATCAGGGCAACGACATCATTCGCGCTCTGGGCAAAACTTAATGGAGCATCCCGGTCACCGCTGCGCCCATGAGCCTGCAATTCCATCGCAATAACCTGCCGGTTTTCGGCCAGCAAGGGAATGATGTTGCTAAAGGTGGTATCAATGGTGGAACCCCCGCCATGGATCAGGACCAGTGGATTGCCCGACCCATAAACTTCATAGTACATCTTCATCCCGTCCAGAAGCACATATCCGGAATCGACAGGATCAGAGGCTTTGTTGGTCATAGATCTTTTCCATTAACCTTTCTGCACCGAATAATTCCCTTCGCGGAAACTAGGGTGCCTTTTATTTGCATACTCATGCGTTATACCTTGCTCCCTGGAAAGCACGTGGATTCAACAGGAAATAGGTCATTTCTTTCATCAACTCTTCCATAGAAGTGTGGAAATTATTGACGCCTTTCGCTCGCATGTCATATGTTTCCAGGATCTGAATGGCTAGTCCAACCTCTTGCAGGTTATAGTGCCGGGCAGCGGTTCGATAGTCCCTGAGAAAAAAAGGTGACCGCATGCCTAATAAAGCCATGACTTCTTTTTCCGGCAACCGTTGGTTTTCGATGAAAAGGTACAATTTTGTATACCAGGCGGCGAGAATGGCCACGACCATGACCAGGGGATATTCTTTGCTGTTCTGGGTAAAATAATGAATGATCTCCATGGTCGCCGGATAGTTTCTTTCACCCAAGGTGCGTTGTAGTTCAAAGACATTGTATTCTTTACTGATGCCAATGTTTTCTTCGATGGTGTTGGTGGTGATGGTGGACCCGGCCTCCACGTCAATAAACAGCTTTTCCAGTTCATTACTGATCTTGCCCAGGTCATTGCCCAGATGATCAACCAATACCTGGAGTGCATCGGGAGCGATGTGATAACCACGACTTTCGATCCATTCCTCAGTCCAGGGAGGGATCTGGCTGTCATAAAGCCTTTTCGATTCAAATACGATGGCATGTTTTTCTGCCGCTTTGGCAAAGGCAGAGCGACCGTCGATTTTTTTGTGTTTGTGAGCGATTACAAGAATACTGGATGAAAATGGTTTTTGCAGGTAGGCGGTGAGATCGGCCAGGGTTTTCATCTGCTGCGCTTCCCTGAGGATCACCACCTGCCGGGAGGCCATCATGGGCACTCGACTGACGCTGTCGAGCACCGACCGGGCATCTGTCTCCTTGCCATAGAGGATGGTTTCATTGAAGGCCTTCTCATGTTCTTCCAGGGCATGGTGTTGGATGTATTGGACGATCTGATCGATAAAGAAAGCTTCTTCACCGTGGAGCACATAGACCGGCGCATATTTTCCGGCCCTCAGGTCTTTCATTATCGATTGGAAGGTGGCGGCCATGATGTAATTAGATGCGGCGATAAAGATAACACGATTTCGACGTACCCGGGGAGCAATCGCGGTTTAAACTGGAACTCTTCGTGCACGAGGTTTTCCTAAACGGGAACAATCAAATATTTGTGTGCGCAAACAGCAATGAATTTGTATCTTGATCAGCTAAGCATAGATTGCATAAGCAGCCAATGAATAAAAATTTAAATACGTATTTCAGACGATCAGCAAATTTTTGTAATCAAGGTTCCACCATTAACCGGATTATCTTTCTTGGACTGATGGCCATCATCCTTTTTTCCGGGTGGCGCTGTCAATCCCGAACCAACGCCGTGCAGCCGGATCCCGACAATGGTGGATTGGTCTTGCCCGGTGGATTCCGGGCATTGGTCGTTCATCCCGGAGTCGGACGTGCCCGCCATCTGGCAGTCAATGAAAATGGAGACATCTACATCAAACTACGCGTGCCGAACCCCAAGGGCATCGTTGGCTTGCGGGATTTGAATGGCGATGGCCGGGCAGATTCAGTAGCTGTTTTTGGCGACTACGAAGATACCGGCAATTACGGCACGGCGATGCGCATTCACAAAGGATACCTCTATTTTACCACGGCTGGTGAATTGTACCGGCAAAAACTCACAGCGGGAGCCCTGGTGCCTGACAGCCCGGTAGAACTGCTGATGGTGGATGATTATAAGAATGCATTTCAGGGATTTGAACACATTGCCAAACCCATCGCATTTGATGAAGAAGGCCATGTATTTGTCCCGTTTGGAGCGCCGGGAGATATCTGCCAGGTCCAAAACCGAAAGCCGGCAACTCCCGGTCAGAATCCCTGCCCCCAACTGGCCTTCCACGGGGGTGTCTGGCGCTTTGATGAGGATAAACCCAACCAAACCCAGGCGGATGGTTACCATTTTGCCACCGGAATTCGTAGCCTGGTAGCCATGGCCTGGAATCCCCAGGATCATACCCTGTATGCCATTCAGCATGGCCGCGATGATTTGTACCGTTCCTGGCCCGATCTGTACAGCCAATGGCAAAGTGCAGTACAACCATCGGAAGAATTCCTACGGGTGAAGGATGGAACCGATGCCGGCTGGCCTTATTATTATTATGATTGGATACAGGGGAAGAAACTGCTTAACCCGGAGTATGGTGGCGACGGGATGATCGAAGGAGATGGTGCTCAATACGAACAACCATTGATTGGATTTCCGGGCCACTGGGCTCCCAATGATCTGCTGTTCTATCAGGGAGATATGTTTCCCGAACATTATAAGCATGGTGCATTTATGGCCTGGCACGGGTCCACCATCCGCTCACCCTATCCCCAGGCCGGCTATTTTATTTCTTTTGTGCCATTTAAGGATGGGAAGCCTTCCGGTCCCTGGGAAGTTTTTGCCGATGGATTTTCCAAAGTGGACACGATCGTGAATACCAGTGATGCCGGTTTCCGGCCTATGGGACTTGCCGAAGGTCCGGATGGTTCCTTATACATCAGCGAAAGCGAAGAAGGACGTATATGGCGGGTGGTGTTTGAAGGTAATCGTACAAAGTTTGGTGAGGAGCAACTCGCATCCATGGAGGCACGCAAACAACGGCCAAACATCAAGCACCCCGACCCTGTGGAAGACAATCTGGATCGCTTTCGTGCCAGCAAAGGACAAGGATTGTATGTTACCTATTGCGGTGCCTGTCACCAGGCGGACGGTAAAGGGGATGGAACCCGCTTTCCGCCGTTATTAAACTCGGAATACGTGTCCGGCGACATGAAGGAATTGGTACGGATCATCGTCAAGGGCATGGAAGGCCCCATAACCGTTGATGGTCAGGGCTTCAACGGAGCCATGCCGGCCAATGATTTTCTCACCGATGATGAACTGGCTCTGATTGTCACCTACATTCGCCGGGAATTTGGCAATGAAGCCACCAGTTTGCAAGCCTACGATGCCCGCGGATTTCGGCGCCGAATTCAGCGTGAAGAACGCGCGGCAGAGGCGGCCAATACCACGGAAGCCAGTCAATAACCGCCTTATGATGGACTGGATTCCGGATGATGTGAATAAATGGTTGCTTTGGATCTTGCTGTCCCTGTTTAGTTCACAAGCTACCGCCCAGGAAACGCCCAAATTAACTCCAGTGCACACCAAAGCAGTCTATCCGGTCTATCGAGCGGACGTACCGCCTGGGATAAAAAACGATTGGGAAGATCCAGCCTGGCAAAAGGTTACTCCCCTGGTGATCACCTTTCCGATGGGTACACCACCCCAATTTACCCCACAGGCCCTGGCTCGCGTTCTCTACGATGAAGATTACATTTATGTGCAGTTTAAAGTGGAAGACCGGTATGTTCGCAGTGTGGTTCAACGGGTGAATGGCCCGGTTTCCGGCGACGCCTGTGTAGAATTTTTCTTTTGTCCCGACACCTCCCGGCCGGAAACCTATTTTAATATGGAGGTCAATGCCGGGGGCACTCCATTGCTGTTCTGTGTAACCTACCCCTGGAAAAAAAACACGAACTGGACAGTGCTGAAATTCGTACGATACCCCTGGCCCATACCCTGCCCGCCGTGGTGGAACCGGAGATCACCGATCCCGTCACCTGGGGCATCGAATACAAGATCCCTTTTACTTTACTGGAAAAATATACCTCGATCGTGCGGCCGGCCCCCGGGGTCGTCTGGAATGCCAACTTTTACAAGACCGCCAATAAAAATTCAAATCCCCACTACCTCACCTGGTCCTGGGTGGACTTTCCCCGTCCTAATTTTCATTTGCCGATGTATTTTGGACGGTTGGAGTTTAAATGATTCCAACAGATTCCATCTGTAATCCATAACCATTATTCGTATTTATTTCATCAATTTATTGACCCCGGTCGGGGTAATGCTGGATGATTTGAATAATTGGTACGTGCTGATTGATAAGTTCATTTAATAGTATAAAAAGCGGTTATTTAATACCAATTAAAAGTTAAATAATTGAACCAAGGATGTGGGGATTGGTTGGAACGTAAAAGCAATTAATTTAAATGAATCAGGAATTAAACCTGAATCCAATGTAGTTCCCATTCGTACCGGATGCCAATAAAAGATTAAATCTTAATTATTATGAAAATGAAAGTAAATCCGGTTAAAACTGCCATTTTAAGTTTGATTTGTCTGTTTATGTTAAACGGATGTGACAAGGACGATGGAAATATGTCCGAGGAAGTTGAAATAAAACAAATCACCATTAATCCTGGGGAAGTATCCATGGCCGTTGGCGATCACGAAGATTTTTCCGCCATTGCGATAACCTGCTCAGGTGAGCAAATAGCTTTCTGGGACCTCAACGTTCTGGACGCACGATGGTGGTCTTCGGATACGTCCATATTTACCGTGTTGGCAAATGGAGTTGCAACGGCAAAAAAGACGGGCGATGCTTATTGTATTCTCGAAGCAACCGTAAAACCGGATGAATCCGGAGCACAATCATTGTTGTCCTATACCGGGCGTGATTCTGCATTTGTTTCGATTTTCTGACGGTCGATGGCATTCAATATCAACAGAGATTCCCTCAGGTACCTGTAGAGATTTCCGCAATGACCTGAGGAGGGCGTCTTATTGCATCAGGCTGCCAAACCCACACAGATCTCTGGTTACGATAAATTCAAAGTCCTGACTCGCCGAAATTCCATCGTTATTGCAGGCAGGAATCCACCGCGGCATGGAAGTTATTGTTTGTAACAGGATATCATTGACCGCGTTAAATGGGGACCTTTCACTAAGCGATGCCTCAAGGACTTCACCGGTTGAGGAAATGGTAAACCGGACCTTTGCCTGGTGGAGACCGGCGTCCGCATATTTGCTAAGCGGGTCGATGGCGTTCTCCTTCAGGTAGGCTTCCAGAATTTCCTTACCTCCGGGAAACATAGCATCCTGATCGGGAATGACATACAGAGTGAAATCCATTTGTTTGACCTCCTTGGGTAAATCATTGTTTGGATAATACGTGACGGTCAATTGGATGACTGACCCGGATGAGGCCGTATTTAATAATTGGCTTTGCAGGTTATTAAAGTTAAGGTTACTTCCCCGGGCATGGAAGGTTTCTCCGTGCCGGGTAACCGCAAGATCTACCCTGACATAACTTTTTACCCAGGAAGCAGGGTAGGCCGGATACAAATCAGAAATGGTTTTTGCCTGGCGGGTGTCGGATTGACGGGTGGCTTGGGGCATCGGCAGAATTCCAAAGCCTAATGACTGGGCCAGGGTTTGGGTAACCAGGAATAAACACGCGAACGTTAGGATCTTTGATTGCATCATTTATTTATTTGATCAGCAGCCAATATATACCAATAGGAGACCAGGGACTTTAAATGGATGTAAAAGAGTGTAAAATCCGGGTTAACATCGGTTATATACGGATTGGAAATACCAAATATCCCCTTTCTTATCACATTTGAAGAGCTGCTGGTCCCTGGTATATGAATACGATGCAAAAGCTGTTTAATCTTGCACTTAAAATACGTTTATGAGAACCCTAAACCTGATGGTGCTATTCCTGTTCAGCCGGATCACTCTGTGGTCCCAGCCCGGGACGGTAATCGCGCATCCGGAGCAATTGGCTCAAAAAATCGATGCGCTCGTCCGGCAATATGAAGACCTGGACATCTTCTCCGGTGTCATCCTGGTTGCAGAAAACGGGATGCCGGTTTACCAGAAAGCATTTGGCCAGGCTAACCGGGAGAAAATGACTGCCAATACCCTGAATACTTATTTCGACATTGGTTCCATCAATAAACTGTTTACCAAAGTACTGATCATGCAACTCATTGAGAAGGGTAAGATCCAACCGGATGATCGACTGGGAAAATACCTGACTGGCTTTCCGGATGAAGCTGCCAATAAGGTAACTGTCAAGGAGTTGATTGACCATACCTCCGGATATGGAGATTACATGCAGGAACCCGGGTTTTTTGAACGGCCCATGAGCGAACAGAGTATTGCCGCCATTGTGGATATGATCCGTCAGATGCCGTTGCTTTTTGAGCCCGGCTCCGACTGGCAATATAGTAATGCCGGGTACCTGCTGCTGGGTGCCATCATCGAAAAGGTGACCGGAAAAAGTTATTACCAAAACGTCAAAGACCGGATTATCAAACCACTGGGGATGACCCATTCGGTAGTAGACGAACAGAAGGAAGCAACAACCGATCGGGCTATTGGATACATGAAGACCATGTTTGGACAATTGGAGAGCAATGAAAATTTGCTTTTGATTCCAACGCCTGCCGGCGGATTCATTATGACCGCCGGTGATTTGCTCAAATTTGTGGATGCCTATTTGTTTACCGATCAACTGGTCGGTCCGGAAGGTATGCAGTATGATGATTTTTATCCTTTTCTGCAGAAGTTGAAACAAGAAGGCGGCGCGATACCGGTAGCTGGCGGATTTGAAGGCGCCAATGCCCTGGCTTTGGTGGATCTGCAACGTCATCTCGAAATCATCGTGTTGGCCAACATGGATGAACCGGTAGCGGAAAATCTCGGCAAAGGGATTTATGACCTGATTAATGACAAGGCGGCTCCGGCGCCGGCTCCTCCGGTGATCCCCGGACTTTATGATGCCTTCCATGAGCATGGGATTGACTATTTAAAAGCACATTTTGAGGAACTTACGGCTGGGGCTGATGATCGTGAACCCAAAGATGTCTTGCTAAACCAAGTCGGGTACAATCTGCTTTATTCCGGGATGATTTCCGAAGCGGTACAGATCTTCCAATTGAATACTGAATTGTTTCCGGGCATCGCGAACTGCTGGGATAGTTATGGCGAAGCATTGCTGAAGCGTGGAGACAAAGACGCCGCACGGAGGGCATATAAACGAGCTTTAACCATCCGTCCGGATCTGCCTACGGCCCTCGAAGCACTGAAGAAACTGGAAAATTAATGTACCTGGATCTGCCTTTTTACCTAAAAGCAGCGACCTGCTTTTACCGGCAAACCGCTGCGTGAAGGGACTTGACTTTATTCGCTGTCTGCAGAGTGATCAAGCCGTAGGAAGCGGACCGCATTGTTGTATAGAATATCGCGTTTTTGCTGTGAAGTAAGAAAAGGGGCTTGTCTGATCGCTTCAACCGCTTCACCGATTTTTTCCGGCCAGAACATTTGGTCGGACCCGAACAGCAACCGTTTACCCAGTCCGGCCCGGATAAATGATTGGAGGTAATCGTAAAAGGCCTCCCTCGGTATGACCCAGGTTATCGTTGAAAAATCCACATAAAGTTGCGGATACTGATACATCATGGCAATCATTTCATCACGAAATGGGTAACCTGCATTTTCCACGTACAGGCGAAGTTTTGGGTGCCGGGTAAGCACTTTCTCAAGCAACATGGGATGGCCTGCTGACGACCGGAAACTGGGCATGTACGGTCCGATACCCAGGGTGTGGATAAGCACCGGCAGATCCAGGTCTTCGGCAAGTTTGAAATAGGGTTCCAGGGATGGATCATCCGGAGATATTCCCATTAGTTCGGTACCGATTTCGCCCATCCCGGCCAATGCTTCCTGTGCATAGGCTTGCTTTAATTTTTCCAGGTCACTGGGCTGTGGCTTCAGGATGAATGGGGATGGTAAAAACCGGCCGGGAGCGGCTTGAGCCCATTGCTGGACTACCGCCGGATCTACTCCGCTCAGAAAGCCCTTGACAATGTGGTATTCATCCATGATCTCGATCGTTTTATTCATCAGTTGCTCCGGATCAACGGTTGCCGGGACATCGCCTTCACACGGTTCTGGCCGGCAAAGCGATGGCGTACCCGGAGGGACGGGATGGGGTAAGCCGGTGTGCATGTGCATATCGATAATTGGTTGATCCGTCTGGGCATCTGCCTGTAAGCCGAAACCAATCAGACCGCAGAAAATGACGAAATAAATGGCTTGTAAATTTTTCATGCTATTCAATTTTTGTTGGTTAATGGATGAGGTGCTTTCATGGTTCATTCCCGGGAAATTTCCGGATTTTGAGTAGGGTCAGGTTATACCTGCTAAGGTTGTTTCAATCGTTTTTCCATTCTTTATTTCCCTGTGTAGGGAAGCGATTTGCCGGGTAATGTATCGGGCATCCCGGCCGACCCCCAGGATCAATGAGGAACTGAGCGACCATTGGAAAGGGAGTCCGATAAAATACAAACCAGGATAGGCGGAGACAACGCCTCGCCGGTGTTTCGGATAGCCGTATCTGCCGAATATGGGCAGGTCGATCCAGCGGTAATCCGTCTGAAATCCGGTACACCAGATAACGGTGTTCGCTTTCACCACTTTTCCATCCTCGAGGACGGGATAACCGTCTTTTGTTCCGGTGGTTCGCCCAACCCATTGAACCGGAGAGGCTTGCAATAACTTTTTGGTTCCGCCGGCCCTTGGTATTCCTTTGGGTGGATAAAAGAAATGCTTGCGCACCTTCCTCCCAAGCGGATTGCCGACATGGAGTATTTTCGTAGCAACAAACACGAATATGGGTGTAAGCAGGTGACCGCTCAGGGTGCCCCGTACGACGGGCTCTTCACCGTTGTCTCTTCCGGAAAGCCATACCTGGTGTTTCCGGGCCATGTCCAGCGCAATTTCAGCACCTGATTGACCGGCTCCCACCACCAGGACCGGTCCTGTGCGAATCTGTGATGCCGTACGGTATTCTGAAGAATGCAGTTGATGGATCCGGGAATTCAATTCGGTCGCAAAATCCGGGATCCGCGGATGGTAAAAACCCCCGGTAGCGACCACCACCTGCTTGGCATAATACATCCCTTTGGAAGTATGAATGTGGAACCGATCACCTTGCTTGAACAAACGGGATACTTTTACACCCAGATGCATCGGAAAGTTGAACTTCCGGGCATATTTCACCAAATATTCGGCGACATCATCTTTGCCGGGATATGAACCGGGTCGCCCGGGAAAGCGCATTCCCGGTAGACTGGAGTAGCGACCGGGAGTGAATAGTCTAAGAGAAT
>JAGQXC010000244.1 GCA_020436785.1 Saprospiraceae bacterium
GATCCGACTACCTATACCTTTGAAGAAGTGTATTCCCGTGCCCTGCAAACACAACCAAGTGTCGCCGCCGATGACCTGATGCTGCAAAGGATCGAAAAGAACATCGACCTGGCTAAGTCTTCCTATCTGCCGACGTTCGGCATTGGCGTCGGATTAAGCTCAAATTATTCCACGCTGGCAAAAACCATCGGTAGTTATGGTACCCAATACGTCAATCAGACCGTCCTCATCAATGACATGCCGGTGACTGTACAGTTTCCGACGACCGTGCCGGAAGGGGTGGTCAATACGCCTTATTTCGACCAGATCAATCAAAACCTGGGTTTAGGAGCAGGCGTCCAGCTTAATATACCCATTTTCAGCAGAGGACAAAAAACCGCAGATGTCCGGCAGGCAGAGTTGCAATTGGAGAATACCCGGCTGAACATCGAACAGAACCGCAATAATCTCAAAGTGACGGTTCAAAATGCCGTCGCCGATGCAAAAGCAGCCCAAAAAGCTTATCTGGCATCTCAAAAGACCCTGAATGCCCTGCAAGTCGCTTACGACAACACCAACCGGAGGTATGAATTAGGCGCCGCCAACAATTATGAGTTGCTGGAAGCCAAAAACCGGCTGGAGCAGGGAACCAATAACTTTTCAATTGCAAAATTTGACTACCTCTTCAAACTGAAGGTGGTCGATTATTATTTAGGCAAACCACTGAAATTAGACTAAAACCATGGCAAAAGGAAAAACACAAAAGAAACGGAGCCGTCTGTTTTTATGGATATTGTTGGCGTTGCTGGCCGTATTGGTAGCTGCCGCCATCATCCGTCAGCGCAGCCAGCCTAAAGGTGAAGAAGTGGAGATGGAAAAAGCCGAACGGCGGACCATTACCGAAAAGGTTGCTGCCAGCGGTAAGGTCTTTCCGGAGAAAGAAGTCAAGATCAGTTCGGACGTATCGGGAGAGATCGTCGAACTGATGGTTGAAGAAGGGGATTCGGTCAAAACCGGACAATTGTTGGCCAAGATTGACCCGGACGCCTATATTTCGGGCGTAGAAAGGGGCGAAGCATCCGTGAATAATGCGAAAGCCCAACTGGCTGGTTCCATGTCACAACAGGAAAATGCCCGTGCTCAGGTCGAACAGATGAAGGCCCAGTTGGAGAATGCAAGACGGATTCATGAGCGCAACATTAAGCTGAAGGAGGAGGGTGTCATTTCCGAGGCGGATTATGAGTCTACCCAATCCTCCCTGGAAGTTGCTCAGGCGAATTACAATGCAGCCGAGGCCAGCCTGAAGGCCGCCGAACAGAACTCTGAAGCGGCACGCTACAGCATGAAGAGTGCCGAGGCCTCCCTGAAGGAATTACGGACCAGCTTGCAGCGGACCTCCATTTTCGCTCCGGTGGACGGTGTTGTTTCCATGCTCAATGTGGAGCAGGGTGAACGTGTGGTAGGTACCATCCAGATGGCGGGTACCGAGATGATGCGTATTGCCAATTTGAACAATATGGAAGTACAGGTGGAAGTCACTGAGAATGATATTTTGAAGGTCGCCATGGGGGATAAGGCTGAGATTGAAGTGGATGCCTACCTGGACCGGACATTTTCCGGAACAGTCACCGAGATTGCCAACTCAGCGGCCAATGCAGCGACTACCACCAGCCTGACATCTGAACAGGTTACCAACTTTGTGGTGAAGATCCGGATCGATCCGGCATCCTATCAGGACATTCTTTCGAAGGGCGTTGATTATGCTTTTCGGCCAGGTATGTCTGCATCCGTAGACATCCTGACCAATACCGTTGAAGATGCTTTGTCCATCCCGATTCAGGCCGTGACAACCCGTGACATTACCAAGCCACGGGAAGGCAAGGAGGAGGTTCAAAAACCTGAGGTGGTGGTTGAAAGCGATGAAAATGCCAAGAAGGACGATGTGGAGCTGGATGAAGTGGTCTTCGTGGTCAAAGGTGATACGGTGGCATTGGCCAAGGTAGAGACCGGCGTCCAGGACGACGAATACATTTACATCAAATCCGGCCTGGAAGATGGCGACATGGTGGTGACCGGCCCGTATCGTACCGTCTCCAAAAAACTGGCTTCCGGAATGGAAGTCAGAAAGAAGGAAGATAAACCCGAAGACAAGAAATAATAGGCACGACCCTTACCGGTAGGGGCGGATGGTTTCTGCTCCGATCAGGGCATCAAACCGTTCACCAAATGGGCGGTAATAGAGGAGGATGGTGTATTCATTATCTGTTTCATACCAATTTCCTTCCGTTCGATCCGTACTGAACGTTTTCCCATCATCGGTAGACAGGGCATAGAAATAATTGTAATAACCCTGCTTGAGTAAAAATTCCCCGGTGTACCCGCCTTCGTCATTATTGTAAGTCAATTGATACTGCGGGTAACAACGCCAATCGGTCAGGGCACCAATCAGATAGACCGCTGGATTTCCGTCCAGGGGTTCCGTTTCCAGGATAAAGTTGGTGTACATGTACTCGGACTGAACGTCAGCCAATGAGCGTACCTTGTTTTCAATGATGAACTGACCGTTGATGTCCCGCTCACTGAGGTAGTTGCGGTAAACCCGGATGGGATCGGGTTCTGCAAATACGACAAATCCATCGTTGTATTCTTCAATCGCCTGCACGCGCTCCGTACGGACGCGCCAACTGCGGATATCAATCTGACGAAATTCCTTGCCGCCGGGAAAGACCAGGTTGTCGCTCTGATCAAAAACCAGATCGTCCCCCCGCTGGTAAGCGGGAGGAATATCTTTAATGGCTACATCCCATCGCCCATTCTGCAGGATGACTGCCCGGATGTCCTGCATCGGGTCGGCCAGGATGACGTCTTTGATGTTAACACTCAACTGCATTTGCTGGTGGGTACGCGAAAGGGTGACGGACAATGGATTGACCAGTTGTGCCCGCGGAACCAGTTGTTTGTCCACCAGCATGAAGCGACGGGTGAGCACCGGCGCGTAGCCATTGTCGCTGTCGAAGACATGGAGCAGGTAATTGCCGGATTTGATCAGAGTCATCTGGTTGTTCGGCAAAGTCATGGAGTAATGGCTGTAATCGTGGCGTGTGCCGGAACTGAAGGTCACATTCCGGATCTCATCTTCATCAAAACCGGACAGGTATTCTGCCGTTGCCAAGGTAGAGGTCGTCCAATCCCGGTTGCAATATTCCACGACGTAGCGGTAGCGCTTGGTCCCGCCATCCAGATCATCGAAGGATAGTTCCAGACGGCCGCCTTGCAAAGCAACGATGGGAAGACTGGTAACCAAACCGACCGGAGTGAATTTAACCGAATGGATGGCCGCATTGTAGATGTAGTCGTAACCTTTCAGTTCATCCTGCGCGGTGACCTTTGTAGTCAAGCCCAATAGGACAAGCAAAGGGACGGTCCTGATCCAATGTTTCATGATTTTTTTAACGGTATCGGTTTGATAAATCGTTCACTAAAGTATGAATTTCATCCTGGTGCAGAAAAATCGAACGGGGATGAATCCTGCCCGGATGGATCGGATTTGATCCTGTTATCCATGCAATCTTCCGGTTTCCCACAAGAGATCCCTGAGCCGCCTGATCAATTCTTTTTCTTCCAGTAATGCTTCCAGGTTGAGGTGAAAACGGTATTTCCAGTGCTGATTGGCGTTGGAAGGATCGTTGATCTGCTCGGCAGGCACATCCTGACGGCGTAACTTTTTATCCATACCGATCAGGTCCTGCAATGGGAAGATGGCCAGCAGGGAGGGGGACAACAAATGATCGCGATCGACGGTCTCGACGATTTCGGTCGGACAAGGTTGAGGTGCCTCTCCGGATTGTTGCAGGTAATTCTGATAAAATCGTTGGGTCTTTTGCGGATTGGCTTCCCACCAACCCCGGATGGTGGACATGTCGTGACAGGAAGGAGAACAAACCGACCAATAAGGATAGTCCGAAGTGATGCCGAATTCAGTGGCTCCTTTGGGCATGCGCTGGATTTCCAGGGATATGATGTTCAGGGCCTGCATCACTCCGGGAACGGAAGCCGGGATCATTCCCAGGTCTTCACCACAGATGAGCATGCGGGTGGCATCCAGTAAGGCTGGTAATTTCCAGTAAGCCTGTTCTTTCCAGAAATCATTGTGGCGACGGTAATAATACTCATTGTAGAGGGCTTCAAATGCCGCCTGGCTCTGCGGATCCAGGGCTTTGTACGAGTAGGTGGTTTGCAGCGTAATACGCGGATTGTAGCCCGCTCCGGGATCTTCACCGGCGGGGAGCAACAATACCTCGGATACCAGATGGCTCAATCCGGTTGCCAGATGTGCCCGGTCATGAAATTCCTCCTGTTGGAAATGTGCTTGAATTTTCTGCTGCGTATTGACCGTATCCTTCAGAATGTAGGCGCCTTCCCAGATCTCCGTCAAATAATCGCGGACTACCAGCTGGGTATCTTCACCAAACAAATCCGGAAGGAAGTAGGAACGGATGTATGGGTTGGTATAACGGGTCAGGTCTCCGCGTACGCCATATTGCCGCAATTCTTCTTCTGCATAGGGCAGACAGGGATTGAACGAGCCCATCGTGCCTTCCAGTTGGTCCAGCGGAATCTGCCAGATACGGAAAAACCCAAGGATGTGGTCGATTCGCAATGCATCAAAGTATTCCGCCAGTTTTTGCATGCGTAACCGCCACCATTCAAATCCATCCTCCGCCATAACCTCCCAGTTATAAGTCGGAAAACCCCAGTTTTGCCCAAGCACGGCATAATCGTCCGGAGGAGCGCCGGCCTGCGCATTCATGTTGTACAGTTGCGGCGCCACCCAGGCATCGCAACTGTGACGGAATACGCCGATCGGCAAGTCTCCCTTTAACACCACCCGTTTGGTCTGACCGTACGTTTTGGCCTCCTTAAGTTGTTTGTCGGCATGGTATTGCAGGAAATAGTAAAATGCCACGGCTTCATAGGATTCTGAGGACGTTTTTGTCATCGCCTCGATGTCTTTTTCCCGGTATTGGACATATTGGGGCCACTGGCTGAAGTCAGGGGTTCCATAGAGGTCTCTCAGGTGGGAGAAGACGGCATAATGTTTGAGCCAGGAAGCGTTTGCCTTGAAGAAGGCTTTGAAGGCCGAACTTTTGCTCAACTTGGCATATTCCTGGTTGTACAGCAGACGCAGGTAATGCATTTTCTTGGCCAGAACCTCCGGGAAATCTACTTCTTGCAGGGCGTTCAACCGATCGCGGTCCTGCTCATAAGCCATTTGTACTTCTTGGTCTGCGAAAGCACCGATGGCATCCACATTGATGTACAGCGGATGCAGGGCATAGACGGAGATGGCCGCATACGGATAACTGGATTTCCAGTTGGCTTTGGCGATGGTGTCATTGACGGGCAACGTCTGGATGATATTCATGCCACAGGCTGCCGCAAAATCGATCATTGAGATCAGGTCCGTAAATTCTCCGATTCCAAAACCCTGCTTGCTGCGAAGAGAAAAAATAGGAATGGCCAGGCCGGCGCCGTGCCACCAGGGTGACTCCCGCTGAAAATGCAGATCCTGCCGGATCATCAGGTTTCCAGCCTGCGTGGGAAAGGTAAACGTCAACGGTCGATTTTGACCGGACTCCCACTCGAGGATTTCACCCGTCGTACGGTCCATCAGTACGTATTTGTATTCCAGATCAAGGACCGCTTGATCCGTGTTAATTGTTACTTTCCACTCGGGATAGTCCCGGTCGTCCAGCCGGATCGGATTTTTCCAATCTCCAAGCACTTCCGAACGACCCACGACTCCCAGATCCACCGCGACGGGTACATCCGGAGCATGCAAGCAAAACCGGATGGCATTTCCCGCTGGCGATGCAGTTTTCTTTTTCGCTCTGTTAGCCGCGCGCCGGAAGATCACATCCGTGAAAGCGGAAGCATCAAATATCCTCAAGGGATCTTGCCGGACACGCCAATAATCCTGGATGAAGCCATCGGCAAAGTCTTGGAGTGATGTAAACGTGCGCAAAGGGCCCGCTTCGTATTCGACCTCATCCCGGCGGCTGACGCCATATTGGTATTCAATGGTGGTGCGATCCGGAATGGTAAGGCTTCCCGTCCAGTTGGTGCCATCATAGGTTTGGCAATGAAGCCATTGGTATTCCTCCTGGCCCTTGCGGTAACGGATGATCATTTGTTCGCCGAAGCGGGTACCATAATGAATGTGAAAATGTGCGATCATAGGCGTTGCTGCCGGCTGGTGATTGGACCCGGAAAATGGGCCGGTTAACGCCGTAAAATTACAGGCTTCCCCAGGAATATTCTTGGAATCGCACAGGATAATTCCGGTATATCAGGATGGAATGGTTCAGGTGGTGTTCTTTTTAAGGCTGGACAGGTTCCAGGTAGGCCTTGATGATTACTTTTCCTACGCCACGGTGGACCAGACCCAAAGCATCCGCTGCCCGGTGACTCAGGTCGATGATCCGGCTTTTTACATAAGGACCGCGATCATTGATGCGGACCCACACCGACTTTCCGGTTCTGGGACAAAAAACCAGCACTTTGGTGCCTAAGGGCAACGTGCGATGTGCGGCCGTGAGTTCGTCCTGAGAGAAGATCTCACCGTTCGCCGTAAGATTCCCTTCCAGGGCATCGGCATAATAGGAGGCATTCCCGGTCTCCTCAAAATTGAAAGGAATCTCGACGCGATGGTCGAACGTGCTCCCGGCAAACGTCATAAATAACAATAGAAGAACTGTTCGAAAGGATTGCTGCATCTTGATGAAAAAGTATTTCGTGCTATTAACAACGCGAAACTTAAAAAGTTAATATGCCACCGATCAACTTTTTTTATATCTGTAGTTCATTGACCCATCAGTTCCTGGAAGCGGTCGACCCATTGGCCTACATGATAGCCATCGGCCAATCCATGGTGGACATGAATCGATACGGGCAGGGTCCGCCGGTTATTTTCTTCCAGCATCTTGCCAAAAGTGATCTTTGGTATGCTGTCGGCCCGCTGAAAATGACGCGCATGAGAAATTCCGGTAAACCGGATCCAGGGCACGGAGGAGAAATGGATGACATTATCTCCGGAGCGCGAGGGCAACAGCGTTTTTTCCTGGCGAACTTGTTCGATACGCGGCATGGCCTTTTCTACAAACTTCTGAAAATCAGCATCGTAGTCCAGGTAGCCATACCCGAAGGTGTGATCGGGGCGATCGACGGTTGGTGCGGCATGGATGGTGTCGTAAAGCCATACGGTATCTCCTTCCATTCGCAACCGGAAGGGCTCCAATTCATTAACGGTCACCAGGGCTTTATGCAGGTAGGACAAATAAAACGAATGTCCTCCTGATTTGGATTCCTGGTACGCCCTGCTGCAATCGATCAACACGGAGACTCCGAAAAAGGGTTCATCAAAGGTCCTGAAGAAATTGAAATGTTCTTTCCGGGACCAGGTTTCCAGGTCTATTTGTTGTCTCACGATGGAAAAAATTTCAACAATTCTCCAATCCCCGATAACCGTTCCAGGCGCGGATGTTCTACGGGTTGCTGGATCATTTCATGCGCCCAGGTGGTGTGAAAAGGAATATGTACCCCGTATCCTCCCACCTCCAGGACAGGAAGGATGTCCGATTTGAGGGAGTTACCAATCATCAGGAAATGCAGGGGATCACAATCCAGATGTTGCAGTAATTTGAGGTAATCGGATTCCTTCTTTTCGCTCATAATCTCTATATGATGGAAAAAATGAGCAATGCCGGATTTCTTTAATTTTCGTTCCTGGTCAAGCAGGTCACCTTTGGTAGCCACCACCAGCCGGTAGCGGCCGGAAAGTGTCGTCAACACGTCGTTAACTTCCGGAAACAACTCTATGGGCTTGTCCAGCAATTCTTTGCCATATTCGATGGCTTTGCGAATCATCGCGGCCGGTGCCTGGTCTTCCGTCACCCGCAATATCGTTTCGATCATGCTCAACATAAATGCTTTAATCCCGTAGCCGTACAAGGGTAGATTTTGCATTTCAGTACGGAACAATTCCTGGGAGACCGAATGGTGCGGCATGAAATCTTCCAGCAAAGCGCAAAATCGTTGTTCGGCTTCCTGGAAATACGGTTCATTGGGCCAAAGGGTGTCGTCCGCATCAAAACAGACCACCTGGATGGCAGAGAATTTCATGGTTAAGAATTAGATCCTCAAGATAAAAAATCTTCCCTGACAGGGACTAAAACACACCGGCCCTCTCGCTATAAGAAGGCCGGTGTAAAGAAATATGCTTAACCCTTATTTTGTCCTATTGATATTGCTTGGCTAAAAAACGGTACCGGGCATCATTTTCCGCAGGCATTGCTTTGCTTTCGACATTAATGATCATCACTGGTGGAGCATCGCTGGTCGCCGGGGCCGCCGGCCACTCGGAAAGGCCATCACCATTGGGATTGCCATGGATAATGAAGTTGGCAAAGTATTGTTGCATGGTCTTTGAAACGGTGTAGTCATCTTCGGTCCACGCGTAGTCCTTAACCAGAGGTAAATTACCCATGCAATATTCAATCTCGCACGCGTGCGGTGCCCCGATCGGCTGGGGTGGTGGAGGGGTATTGGCATCACGGCGCACAGTGCCTCCAGCCAGCCCGGACGCCAGATCCTGGTCGACCAGGGGTGGACGTTTCTTGCTGTAGAGATAGCGGTAGACGGGTTGTGAACTGTTTTTCCGGGCCAGATCAAACCACTTCCAGGTCGAATAGGCAATAAACCGGTCGCTGGCTAAGGCCGTTGCTGACCATTCAATGGTTTTGGC
>JAGQXC010000245.1 GCA_020436785.1 Saprospiraceae bacterium
AATTCTGCATCATTGGTTGCATGTAAATTAATGAACACCTCCGCCTCAAAGGAATGGCTGGTTTCTTTTTCCATATTGATTTCCTTGTCATTAAAGAAAGGAATGAATACGTGGATTAGCTATAACATGTATCATAGGTTGGAACGATTCCCGTCATGACCAAAACGAATCAATGGTGTGCCTGGAAGAACTGAACCAATTTCGACCGTAATTTTTTAGCAAAGCACGGCGAGCCTTAGTCCCGGCATTACGAACGCTGATGAGCTTCAAGAATGCGTTTAAGTTGGAGCAAATCCTTTTGGTTGGCTTTGTTCATGGATCTGATCGCCCACTTCCTGAACCATTTAAAATTTCCTCCGGCATTGATCAGGGTCATCCGTGTCCTGTCCGGACCAACCTGTTCCCAACGGTAGGTGGTTTTCATAGGGAACGGGCCATCACTTGCCTCCATGACCAGCATTTTTTTAGGCTCATACTCGATGACCTCGTAGGTGTATCGCATGGACCTGCCCATAAACCGCGCTTCAAATAAAAGTCTGGAACCTTTTTGTAAGGGTCGGGGTGTCAGCCAGGTCACTTTCTTGATGTTTTGGTACCAGGAGATGGCACGATCGGGATTCGCAGCGTAAAAAGCAACCGTAGATAAAGGTCGTTGGATATCAATGGAATTTGAACATTCTATCATAACAAAGCTTCTTGAAACATCAAGGAATTGTGCCGATTCAAGTTACAAAAATATCCACATCATCAAGGAGAGGGATCCGAAGTGATGAAGATCATCATATCTGCAATAAATCGTACGATTGGGTTCTACCAGGGTAGGCTGATTACTCTTAAATTTAGTGTAATTGCAACCTCGCGCAAATGGACGACCTTGACTGGGCCGGAACGATGTGATGAAGGGTGCACAAAACGATTGATCCTTCTACTAAAAGTCTTACCAAATGGATGTACAAAATTTTCGACAATTGCAAAAAACGCTGGCAAACCCGGCACCTCTCGGTTTGCTTGGATTAGGCATTACGACCATCCTGTTGAACCTGAATAATACCGGACTGTTTGCACTCGATTCCATGATCATCGCCATGGGCCTAATCCTTGGCGCCTATGCTCAGTTTATCGTGGGTCTCCTGTCCTGGCTGCGGGGAAATGTGTTTGGTTTTACCGCTTTCATTGCCTATTCACTGTTTTGGATTACCCTGGCGGGTATTTTGATCTTTATGAAGGTCAACATCGCCGGAGTCCCTGAATATTCGGAACTCGGCTATTACCTGTTTGGATGGAGCATCTTTTCCGTTTTTATGTTAATCGGTTCACTGCGATTAAATTTAGCCTACATCCTGGTCTTTGGATCCTTAACCTTGTTGTTTGTGGTCCTGGCTATTGGAAATTGGCTGGAATCGGTTTCGTTGATTTCGTTGGGGGGATATCTGGGGATATTGTCCGGTTGTCTGGCCATTTATAGCGGCTTCGCGATTTGGCTCAATGAAGTCTTCGGCCGTACGGTCTTTCCGGTGGGTAGTCGTGGGGAACAGCGCTAGAAATTGGTGTTGGAATGATCCAGGTCGAGGGGGACGATCCAGATGTTACGATACAATACATCGTGACCTTCCGCTTGTAGCTTAAGGCCTCCTGGCCGGTCGGTGATGCCTTTCCCCCCGTCATTGCCGCCATCCATTCCGGAATTGGGTCCACCCCAGACTTGCTGGATCGGAAAGTCTTCATGAACCTTAACGCCATTAAAATACATGGTCACTTGGGCCGGTTCGGACCGTTTACCATTTTCAAAACGGGCAGCGCGGAACTGGATGTCGTACGCATTCCACTTTCCTACACCGCGATAGGGATAATATGGTGACGCTTCTTCATTGATGACGGCAGCCAATCCGTGAGCGGTCGAGTCTCCGTCCAGAATCTGGATCTCATAGCGGTTCTGCAAGTACACGCCGCTGTTACCGCCCGGATTCATGATCAGAAATTCAACATGCAAACGGAAATCCCGGTACTCCTTGCGGGTGACAATGTCTGCAGCTCCGTATTTGCCACCGGCGGCGGCGGGGTCATTGCTATTCATGACCGTTCCGGCATCCACCGGGTCATCCTGAATCGCCCACTTGATGGGCATTTTTGCAGCAAAACGTGGACCTTCCCAGTAAATCCAGTTTTTGCTCAATGAGCTCGGAGAACCATCAAACAGAATATCTGCCCTGGCAGGAGGTGCGATGCCAACTCCGGTTTGTGCTTGAATACTACCCACGCTTACCACCAGCAGCCCCACCAGACATCCCAATTTATTCATGATCCGTTAATTTCAGATCAAGATACTAAATAAGCCTAAGAGCTGGCCGGGAAATACAGCGTTTGCTTGACTTTCTTCAGCCGGTGACTACACATGTCCTTCCGCCAACATTGCATTGGCCACCCGGACGAATCCAGCCAGGTTAGCCCCCTTCACATAGTCGATGGTGTTGCCTTGCTGACCGTATTTCATGCACTGGACATGGATGTTTTGCATGATGAGATGCAACTCTGATTCGACCTTCTCCGCACTCCAGGAAGAGTGCAGCGCATTTTGTGCCATTTCCAGGCCGGAAGTAGCCACCCCTCCGGCATTTGATGCTTTTCCCGGTGCGAAAAGGATGTGGTGTTTCAGAAACAGATGGACGGCTTGCGGGGTGCTGGGCATGTTGGCCCCTTCGGCGACCAGTCGGCATCCGTTTTTGATCAGATCGCGGGCATTGGCTTCATCGAGTTCATTTTGGGTGGCACAGGGCAGGGCGACGTCACAGGGAATGTGCCAGGGTCTTTGATTGGGAATAAATTGTGCACCATATTGTTCGGCATATTCCTTGATCCGGCCACGTCGTACGTTTTTCAATTCCTTGATAAATTCCAGTTTTTCCTCGTCAATGCCGGCCGGATCATGAATCGTCCCTTCCGAGTCAGAAACGGTCACTGGGTGCCCTCCCAGTTGAATCGTCTTGGCCAATGCAAACTGGGCCACGTTGCCGGATCCGGAAAGCGTGACTACTTTTCCTTGAATGGAGTCACCCTGTTGTTTGAGCATTTCTTCTACGAAAAAAAGCAGTCCGTAGCCGGTAGCCTCAGGGCGGATGAGGCTGCCTCCGTATTCAAAACCTTTGCCGGTCAGTACTCCGGAAAAATCGTTTTTTATTCGTTTGTATTGCCCGAACAAATAGCCGATTTCCCGTCCTCCGACCCCGATATCTCCGGCAGGTTTATCGGTTTCAGGTCCAATGTGCCGGTACAGTTCGGTCATAAAACTCTGGCAAAATCGCATTACCTCCCCATCACTTTTTCCTTTGGGATCAAAATTTGATCCTCCTTTGTCTCCTCCCATGGGAAGCATGGTTAAGGAATTCTTCAGGACCTGTTCGAAAGCAAGGAACTTGAGGATGCTTGCATTGACCGAAGGATGAAACCGCAGGCCGCCTTTATACGGTCCGATGGCACTGTTCATTTGGACCCGGTAGCCCCGGTTGATGCGTCAGACTCCGGCATCATCCATCCACGGTACGCGGAAAGTGATTACCCTTTCGGGTTCGACCATCCGCTCGAGAATGTTGGCGCGGCCATATTCCGGGTGTTCCTGGAGGAAAGGGATAATCACTTCCGCCACTTCCTGAACCGCCTGGAGAAATTCCGGTTCATGGGGATTGTGGGCCTGGACTAGCTCCATGAACTGTTTAACTGCTTGTTGCATAATTACTTGGTTAGGTGCTTGAAATTATATACCGGGGCAAGTACCAAATTGGCTGCGATTTTAGGAATGACTTTTATTGGTTAAATGCCGGATCAATATCATGTTCCTTTTTGTCCGGATAGTCGGCTAATGCGGATTGACCTCACGGGGAAGATGCATTTGCCCGGACGTGGTGATCTTCAAGTGATGCCGGAATCATCGAGCTGGATAGCCATTCAAATACTGATTTTTAGACCATCTTCTGCAATTCCTCAAATCGCAGGTCGACGGTAGCAACCAATTCATGCCGAAGGTTTTCACCTTTCAACTGCCGCCGGGTTATTTTCTGGATCCGGTTTGCCAGTTCGATATCATGCAACACCTCGGCTGCCCACCGGCGGAAATCCATCCGTTCGATATGGAACAGAATGGTATCAAGTGGCACCTCTCGCAATCGACGTCCGAATTCCCATAAATTGGCAGCAGTGACCGCGCCATCATATCCCTCGGGTACATGGAAATAAAATTGTTTGGAGCGTTGTACCGGGGCGCGCAGGTACTTGTTCAGGTGTCGAATGTGCCGGACGATGCGGCGGGTGTGAGAAAAATCAATGATTTCCGCTTGATGGTGCAAGGTGTCATCTGAATTTTTGCAGTACATATAGGCCTTGCCA
The DNA here is from genome assembly GCA_020436785.1 of Saprospiraceae bacterium. Classification (GTDB taxonomy): domain Bacteria; phylum Bacteroidota; class Bacteroidia; order Chitinophagales; family Saprospiraceae; genus JAGQXC01. The sequence continues at coordinate 4,378 of JAGQXC010000245.1, forward strand.
ACGGGCAAATGGCCTAATTTTTCCCGCATTTCATCGTTATTAAAAGCCGGCAAGTAGGGGCGGATGGCATCGTACTGCTGACTTCCCTGCAATTTAGTGATCAACCAGTGATCCACCTGCTCCAGAACGTTTGCATCCATGAGATTGGGATTGAAGGTAATCAGAGCAATCCCTCCATGACTCATATGTTTCATGATGAGTTCCTTCACAGCCCCGTTTTCAGGGCCGCAGAAGTAGTGGGCTTCGTCCATGATAACCAGTTGAGGTTTTCCCCTGCTTTCTTTCAGACTGAATAACCCATGCAGCAGTTCTTCCACATATTCCATCTGAAAATTCAGAGGCTTGGAGGACATATCAAGGACAATGCTCGTTGTTGAGTATTCGAACAACGTGAGGAGATCTGGGACCTCCGGCAACTTCGGATCATTGCGACCCATCACGATGGCGTGGGGGAAGGCATTGATGCCGTAATAATCGCCCTCCGGATCGATAACGCAAACCTGATATTCCTGCTCCAGCAGCTTTTCTATGATCAGGCCGGCAATCCATGATTTGCCGCTGCGGCTGTCACCGGTAATGCACAGGTTCCCGTTTAACAAACGGAGGGGACTCATGAATATTTCCTCCTGGTCCAGCCGGTGGCCAATCTGGATACGTTGTTTGGTCCGGGGAGTATGGACAGGGATTTTATGATTAATCAGTTGATTCAGAAACGCATTGACTCCGGTGCCATTGGGGGCGTCAAGAGTAAGGTCGGACATTTTCTTAATGTCCTCGGTGGCATTCTGGACGGCAACGGCCAGTTCAGACTGCTCAAATAAGCTCCGGTCGTTTTCCGCATCGCCAATCGAAACCATAGTATGAGCGGATAGCCCCAATTCGTTGAGAGCAAATAAAAGACCACTGCCTTTGGTGGCCCCGTGAGGCAAGACCATAATTGCTCCTTTGTTGTATTCGGCGATGGCCGCGAAATTGGTTTTTCCCAGGACCTCAAGAACGGTCTTGTCATGAGGGACCCGCGTAGCAACGATGGCTTTCCCGATTTCAAGGGGTATGCCGCTGGCAATCAACTGATCCTTCACCTCGTTGGCTAATTGCCCGAAGGGCATCACCAGGGTTTCATTGTCCGGGAAATAGACCAGTGCCCCATTTTCAGCAACGATGGCTTTACAATATTCTTCGAAGGGGCCAATGGCTTTTAAGTCGTCAAAACAACGCCCGGTAACCAGCATCAGTTTAAAGCCTTTTTCCTTCGCTTCTGCCAGTTTGACCCAGGTTTGCGTGTTTACCTGGTCGTTCTGGGCGATGGTGCCATCCAGATCAAATGCTACGACGTTGAGATACATAATTTTGTTTTTGATTGGTCGGTAAATGGCCGGTGATTTGCCGGATCTCCTCCTGATAGACAACCTCTTTCCGGATAAGTAGCTCCGCCAGGTCATCCAGCTGATTCCGGTGGTTAGTAAGGATCTCAGTGGCTTTGGCATAAGCACCCTCGATCAGCTGCCGTACAGCATCATCAATAATCTCGGCCGTTTTTTCACTATAGGGCCTCACCAGACTTTGTTCTGTGCGGCCGGAAGCATCGTAATAACTCAAATGACCGAGGGCATTGCTCAAACCATAATAGACGACCATGCTGTAAGCTTGTTTGGTGGCTTTTTCCAAATCATCCAATGCATTGGAAGAAATTTCTCCAAAGACCAGCTCTTCCGCGGCGCGGCCTCCCAAAGCCATGCTGATGGTGTCCAAAAACTCCTCACGGGTCACGATTTGATGCTCCTCAGGCAGGTACCACGCAGCACCCAGTGACTTTCCACGTGGAATGATGGATACTTTGAGGGCCGGAGTGGCGTGGGGCAGGAACCAGCCGGTAATAACATGTCCGGCTTCATGAAAAGCGATACGCCTTTTTTCACTTGGTGAGATCACCTTACTCTTTTTCTCCAGGCCGCCGATAACCCGGTCCACCGCCTGGTTGAAATCGGCCTGATCCACGGAGTTCTTCTCTGACCTAGCTGCGATCAGTGCTGCTTCGTTGCAAATATTGGCGATGTCGGCTCCTGAAAATCCCGGTGTTTGAGATGCCAGTTGATCTACATTTACATCCTGGCCGGTCTTCACCGGCTTGAGATGTACCAGGAAGATGGCTTTACGTTCGTTAATGTTTGGCAATTCCAGATGGATGTGCCGGTCAAATCGTCCCGGACGCAGTAAGGCGCTGTCGAGTATGTCACCCCGGTTGGTCGCTGCCAGTACAATTACGCCCGTACTGGTATCAAAACCATCGAGTTCAGCCAGCAATTGGTTAAGCGTACTATCCCGCTCGTCATTAGACTGCAGGGAATAAGCCTTACCGCGCACACGGCCGATGGTATCGATTTCATCAATGAAAACGATGGAAGGCGCTTTGGCCTTGGCCTTGGCGAACAAATCCCGCATGCGGGCGGCGCCAACGCCCACAAACATTTCGATAAATTCCGATCCGGAGAGTGAGAAAAAAGGTACACCCGCTTCTCCGGCAACGGCCTTGGCCAGTAAGGTTTTTCCAGTTCCGGGAGGGCCAACCAATAAGATCCCTTTGGGTATCTTGGCCCCTAACCGCGTATAAAATGTGGGGTTTTTTAGAAATTTTACAATCTCTGAGATCTCTTCTTTCGCTTCATCCATTCCGGCAACCTGGGCAAAAGTGATGGTGCTTTTATTTCCAGATTCAGTGACTCTTGCTTGCGATTGGCCAAAGTTGAAAATACTGGTGTTCATGCCTTGCATCCCGGAGGATGTACCCCGCAGCATTCTGGACCACAAAAATACCAGCAATAAAAAAGGCAGGATCCACATCAGGATTGTCCACCCCCAATCGTTTTTGTTGATGTAGGTGACTGGTACCTGTTGATTCAAAGGCATCCCCTGTTCGGCTTCATGAAGTTGATTGTAGAAGACATCGACGGACCCAATGGTATAATAATAAAGGGGCACTTTCAGGTTTTTAGCCATTTTGCTTGCCAAAGAGGAATACTTCGGATCATTATACTTTGACGTTTTGATAAAAACATTAACCTTTTGGCCGTTAACGACCTCCAGTTTTTCCACGTCCTGGGGAATCAACATTTTTTCAACAAAATCTTGCCAGGTCGTTTCTTCGGGAGCACCTTCATTGCGGTACCAGAAAAACATAACCAGGGTGATGGCAATGAGTGCATAGAGCAAAAAAATCCATCGCGATGGTTTGGAACCTGCTTCGGGGATGTCCGGTGCCGGGTTTTTATTCATGTTTCGAAGTAAAACGATCGTTATTCATAATGCTCTCCGAAGGACACATTTGATATTCATTTTAGTCAAGCCGGTAAATGATTTGTATCATTTACCAGATTGAAAAGATAATCCTCTTTCCTACTTCGATTTGTACCATGAAAACATTACGGCATCCATCGGTCCATCCGTTGCAAGTGAATGACTTCTCCTCAATGACTGTGGAAAACGTCGTCCGTGATTTGCGAACGGAACCATCACGGGGCCTGGATCACCGGGAAGTTCTCGAACGGCAGCGTAAATTCGGGTACAATCTCGTGGAAAAGAGCCGTTCGAAATCGGTGTTGCGGATCATTCTTGAGCAGTTTCTCAGCCCGATTGTGTGGATCCTCGTACTGGCAGGAGGAGCTTCTTTCTTGTTTGGGGAATGGCCGGAAGGAATTGCCATCGCCATTCTCATCGGCATAAACACTTTAATTGGGTTTTTTATGGAGTGGCAAGCAATCCGGTCTATGGATGCCCTGCGGAATCTTAGCCGCTCCATGGTAAGCGTTATTCGCGAAAATCAAACGCATAGACTGGATTCCAGGGAATTGGTGCCCGGGGATCTCCTGTTACTGGAGGCCGGGAACCTGGTGACTGCCGATGCCCGAATCATCCAGGTCCATCACCTTCAGATCGAAGAGGCTGCCCTGACCGGAGAGTCTTTCCCGGTCTATAAACAAACCGATCCATGCCCGGAGCATACGTCTCTGGCGGAACGAACCAATATGGCCTTTGCAGGAACGACGGTGGTTCGCGGCCGGGGCTCCGCCGTGGTTGTTGCAACTGGCCGCCAAACCGTTTTTGGAGGCATTGCCCATTCGGCACAGATTACTCAAAAGGGCATCACTCCGCTGGAAAAGCGATTAAGCACATTGACCCGCCAATTGATTTGGGTAACCTTGGTCATCGCCTTGCTGGTTTGTGTAGCGGGAGTTCTACGCGGTATGGATTGGTTGGTGATGGTGGAAACCGGCATGGCACTTGCCATTGCGGCCATCCCGGAGGGGCTTCCCGTGATCGCCACCATTACCCTGGCCCGGGGTATGCTAATCATGGCTCGCAGAAACGTAATGGTGAAGTCGCTTGAGGCTGTGCAGACCCTGGGTGAAACCAATATTATCCTCACGGATAAAACCGGGACCCTTACGGAGAATGAAATGCAGGTAACCTCACTGGTCATTCCTGAAAAACAACGACGGATCATTCGCTTTCATCCCAGGAAAAAGGCTGAAAACGGGCAGATTAACTGGTTATTATCCGTCGGATTATTAGCCAATGACGCAAATTATGAAAACGGAAAATGGAGTGGAGATCCACTGGATGTCGCGTTGATCTCTGCGGCGATTGAACAAGGCCTTGATCCGGTGACCCTGTCAAGACGCTGGCCCCGGGTCAACGAGATGCCCTTCGATCCCGAACTGAAGTGGATGGGTACCGTTCACCGTGCAGAAGCCGGGTATTTGGTTTGTATGAAAGGGGCTGCCGATGTTTTATTGCCAAAATGCCAATATTGGGGCACGCCGGAGGAAAAAGTTCCTTTCAGTAACCATCCTATTTGGTTGGGTGAGCACGATCAATTAGCTAACGAGGGGCACCGGTTGATTGCCCTGGCCTGTGGGTGGCAATCACATCTTCCCCAACCGCATGAATTTCTTGAGGATTTGACATTTCTCGGCTTGGCGGCTTTCCAGGATCCTGCGCGCAAAGACATCCGGGAGGCCATCGAAGTATGCCGTAGGGCAGGAATCCGGGTGGTAATGGTTACCGGGGATCATCCGGAAACGGCCGGCCACATTGCCGAAGAAGTCCACGTGGTGCCTCCGGGTGAAAGCTGTATAAAAATGACCGGAAATGATCTCGCCAATGAATCGCAGGAAGGTAAGGACATGGCCTTAATGATGAAAGCCCAGGTGTTTGCCCGGATCAATCCTTCCCAAAAACTCGATTTAGTCAAATTATTTCAGACCAACGGATTTGTGGTCGCAATGACCGGAGACGGGATCAACGATGCTTTGGCACTAAAAAAGGCGAATGTGGGCATAGCGATGGGCATCAGGGGTACCGAAGCAGCGAAGGAGGCGGCAGATATCATTCTGAAGGACGATGCCTTCATTTCCATTACAGAGGCCATCCGCAATGGGCGGATCATTTTTGAGAACATCCGGCAATTTGTCATTTACCTATTGTCCTGTAATCTGAGTGAACTCCTGATTATTGGAATTGCCTTGCTGGGAGGGATGCCCTTGCCTTTATTGCCCCTCCAGATATTGTTTCTTAATGTTGTTACTGATGTTTTCCCGGCGTTGGCATTGGGTATGAGTAAGGGTCAATCAAACATTATGCAAGTCCCTCCCCGGACGCAAAAAGTGCCAATAATAACCCGTCATAACTGGTTATCCATAACAGTTTATGCGCTCGCTATTGCCCTGGGAGTCATTGGCATGGAAATTTTCAGTTTGAAAGTTTTGGCGGCACCGGCAACCCAGGTGGTTAATTTTACCTTTTACACCCTCATCTTTGCGCAACTTTGGAACGTTTTTAATCTGCCTGGGCGCGAGGTTTCCTTCTGGAAGAATCCCATTGTTACCAATCCATTTATTTGGAGTGCCTTCGGGTTGTGTGTATTGTTGGTAGGAGGAGCGCTAGCCATTCATCCGTTGCGGGATGTACTGGTATTGTCTTTTTTGACTCCGATTGGATGGCTGTATGTACTGGGTTTCAGCATTTTACCTGTGGTTGTGATTCAACTACTCAAACGGAGTATGGGTGTGAACATCTGAGGCTCTTATTGTTGGATATCTCTACGGTATATTTTGTGGCTGGAATTGATCCAGGTCATTGATCCTTTGGATAAAATCATTGAACTTCTTGGAAAATGGTAATAAATCGTTTTTTAAACCGCCAGCCATGAAAAAGATTATTTTATTAACCGACTTTTCCTGGAATGCCGATCATGCCATGGAGTATGTCCTGCAGTGGTTCAACGCAAAGGCTTTCCACGGATCCAAAGAATTCATTCTTTTACACGTAGCTCCGGCATCGCCGGCTGTACCTACTTATCCGTTTCTCACCTCGATGGTAACTTCTGAAGACCTGATCCTGGAGGAGACCGAACAGTTGCATGCAGTCACCGAACACTTCCGGGCTAAGTTTCCTCAGCATCAATTTAGAGAGATCCTGGCGGTGGGCCGGTTGGTTGAAGTGGTTGCAAATTTGGTAAAGCAGGAATTGCCGGATCTGCTGGTCATGGGCACCAAGGGGTATAGCGGGCTGACACGCATGTTCATGGGGTCTTCTGCCCAGGAACTGCTCAGTCATATTCGTTGTCCAATGCTCGTGGTGCCAGCTGGGGCGGCCCCGGTTTTGCCAAAAAAAATGGTGATCGGTACCGATTTGCAGCTATCCAATCAAATGGCCGTATTATTACCATTACGGGAGCTGGTAAACGCCCAGGATCCGGAACTTCAGGTTGTCCGTGTCGTGACCCACAACACCCGGATTACTCCGGAGGATGATCTGACCGTACGTCGCCTGAAGACGTACCTGAAATCCCGGAGATTCCATTTTACGAATGTAGAGCATGTGAGTGCCGAAGACGGGCTGGAAGATTTCATTCAATCGAACGGTGGAGATTTGATTGTTCTGATTGGCCAGGAACGAGGTTTCCTGGAAAACCTGTTCCATCACAGTGTTACCAAAGAGATCATCATACATGCTTCGGTACCCGTTATGGTGCTGCATTCATCCGAATGGGAGGTTTCCGGAGAGCGGGCCGTGCATGATCATGCACCCAATCTGGCGACCATCCAGGAAGATGCACGCTCATTCATCGAATGACGCCTGCATTCAGTTCATCTGGGAGATTTCAACGGGTTCTTCGAAGAAGAAATTCGGTTGATCAAAAGCTGGTTTCAATTCATCCAGCCAGATGGCACGGGGATCGTACCGTGCAAAAAACGGCTGGCCAACCCAATCGGGATTCCGGCTTTGGATAAAACGGAGGTTAAATAATTTTTCACCACCTACATTTACCGTGCCGAGGATTTGAACTTTTCCTGGGTCTGCGGACATACTGGGGCCACGTACCGTACGTGCGAGACCTCCCACTTGCTGATAAGCCTCCCGGTAAATGCGATGGCACCTTTCCAACGGCACCGCAAAATAGGATTGGGCTCCGGTATCGCGGGCAATAAACATGTAATAAGGGATGCATCCCAACCGCACCTGCTGCTTCCACATGTCCCGCCAAACGTGAGGGTGATCGTTGATGTGTCGCATGATCGGTGATTGGGTACGGATGACAGCTCCGGTATTACGGATCCTCCGGATGGCCTCCTGAGCCGCCGGTGTCTGCAATTCACGGCCGTGATTAAAATGAGCCATAAAGGACAATTGGTAACCATGCTTGACCACGCGCTCGAACAACCGCAGCATGTCATCGGCATCCGGATCGGAGATCAATTTATAGGGCCAGTAGCCCAACATTTTCGAGCCTATCCGAATGTTGATCAGGTTGGGAATCCGCTTTTCAAGCAGCGGTTGCAGGTAAGCTTCCATCCGGTTGGCCTTCATGATCATGGGATCGCCACCGGTAAACAACACATCCGATACTTTGGGATTGGCTTTAAGGTAGTCCACCAATAATCCCGTTTCCTGCATGGCAAATTTTAGTCCTTCCATGCCGACAAACTGTGGCCAGCGAAAGCAAAAGGTACAATAAGCGTGGCACGTTTGGCTTTGTTTGGGAAAAAACAACACCGTTTCCCGGTATTTGTGCTGAATGCCTTGTAGCCGGGTATTTTGAAATAAGGGGACATTATGTTCCATTTGACCGGCAGGGTGGGGATTTAATCCCAACCGGATTTGATTCACCGTGTGGGTCAATTCTGCTTTGGACTGATTTTCGGCCAAGGCTTTCTCAACCAGATAAAAGTCGTGCGGAGCCAGCATTTCTTTTTGTGGAAAGGTCAGTTGAAAGATGGGATCCTCAGGGATGTTGGACCAATCGATCAATTCATCGAGGACATAGTTATTTACCTTAAATGGAAGGACATTCCCCACCACTTCAATGGCATGCATCTGTTCCGCCGATAAATGCCGCTGGATCAGAGCATTTTTCCTGAAGTTACGTAAGGTAATGGCCTGGTATTTTGGTGGCTGATGACTCATGGTTCGATATCTTTTTTTAATGTAAAAAAATGATTGGACAGGACTAACCTGTAAGTCTTAGTGAGGAGCTTCCAAGTGCATGGAAATCCGGTGGTGTGCGTATTTACGGCAACGTAAGATACAAAATTTTTCCAGGGAATCCTAATGTGGCCAGCAAGACCCCGGTTTGCCGGGACAGCACGCTTATGATATTAATTTGCATAATCTCACTACTTTCCTTAACATTGGCGCCGGACAAAAAAATTCCGGATAATATGCTTCCAATTGCATTTCCCAAGGCTAAGATGGCCCCTGCTGGTGAGACAATCTTGGCTGCTGACGTAGGTGGCACAAAAACCAATTTGTCGCTCTTCACGATCAAAGATGGCGAAATGCAGTTCATCCGTGAAGGGTCTTACCGGTCGGCGCAGTATCCTTCATTTGTGGACATCGTAAAGGTGTTCCATGCAGGGGTGGCACTGCCCAATCGCATTTGTGTCGGTTTTGCAGGCCCGATCATTCGCGGGGAAGCGGAAGGCACCAACCTCGCCTGGGGAATCAGTTCCGCGAAGGTCACCCAGGAATTGGGCATTAAGAAAGTTTCCATCATCAACGACCTGGAAGCCAATGCCTATGGGTTGGCTGCATTAAAGAATGACGAGGTGCTGGTCCTCAACGAGGGTGATCACGACCTGAAAGGCAATGCAGCCATCATCTCACCCGGTACCGGACTGGGTGAGGCGGGATTGTTCTGGGATGGGAAAGGTCTGCATCCCTTTGCAACCGAAGGAGGACATTGCGACTTTTATCCGCGCACTGAGATTGATGTGGAGTTGTTCCTCTACTTGCGTACTACCTATGAACACATCAGTTGGGAACGTTTGCTTTCCGGTGCAGGCATCTTCACCATCTACAAATTCTTGCGTGATGTTCGCAATTACGACGAACCGCTGTGGATGTCAAGGAAAATGGCCCAGGAAGATCCGGCCCAGGTCATCAGTGAAGCGGCCATGGCCAGTGAACGGATTGCATTGGAAACGTACCAACTGTTCCTGCGTTACCTGGCAGAAGAGTCAGCCAACCTGGCTCTGAAAATCAAGTCTACCGGCGGATTGTTCATCGGAGGAGGCATCGTGCCCAAAATTCTGCCGATGCTTGATCAACGGGTGTTCCTCAGTCATTTTCTGCACAGTGGCAGATTAAAAACGTTGCTCCAAAAGGTACCTGTTTATGTCATCCTCAATGATAAAACGGCATTATGGGGGGCAGCTTATTATGGCGCTAATTCCTGATTTGCTATTGGACACCCGGAAATAGATACCAGTCCAGGTTGGTATGCATGCTGTCCATCGTCCGGATTATTTTTTACCCAGGTAGATTTTCAGTCTTATCCCGAAGCCGGCGGTCAGCTGACTATTATGCCGGATGTATTTATTCAGATATAATTCGGATTCCATACTAATTTTTTTGGTTAAAAAGTAGGTCTGGCCAAGGCCGTTGCCGCCAAACATTACCTTGTCATCGGATGACCGGCAAAATAATTAAATCGGTTGTTCGAAATTCCTGCCCTCATTTCTGTAAATAACGCAGCATGCGCTCTGAGGCTAAAATAATACCGGGCGAAGGGTGAACCGCCCATCAGCCAAAAAGGTTCGCGGGCGTGGAACATAAGTCCTCAGGTATGTGACCAGTTTTCCGGATTGTCGTTGTCGCCAGGGGATAGTCCCAGGGCATCGCCTTCTGTATTAACGCCTAATCCGTTGGCCGTCCGGTTGGCATAATTGAAATAACTGACCACCTGGTTTAATTCCAGGATCATGCCATCATCCAGGCCATGTGTCCTCATCGTGGCTACCAGATCAGAGAGGTCTTCCGCCGGGGCGATCGTTAACTGTTTTGCATAGACCATACCAGCCGCAAAGGCAGGAGTAAGTACAGTCGAAAATGATTCCTGGCTTAAAGCTTGTTTGATCCGTTGATAGGAGGGTTCGTCGGGAAGTAATTTACGGAGCCCTTCACCATGATGGTCCGTGCAGTAGGAGCAACCGTTCAGTATACTGACGTAGACTCCGATGGCCTCCAGGTACCATTTGGGCAACACATTGTCACGGTGATGCAATACATTTTTATAAAGGGTCATGTGTCCCAGCAACGTATGTGGCCTTAGACTATGGACCAATAAAATGTTATCAATTCCGTGTTCAGGATGGCTCACCCGTTCGTACAACTGCCTGAGTTTGCCTTCCGCTTGTTCTGGTTCGATGCATTTAATCCAACTCATGGAAATAAAATAACCAATTCTTTCAGTTAAAGATAAAGTAATCCGTATTTCCTTCCTTCATTATACCCATCACCTTTCCGTTACGTACTTTTGGCTGGCACGATACGCACCAAAACCCTGTTATATTAGCATCTACAAGTAGGAAAACGATTGGCCACGAAAGGAAGAGGAATTGGATCTGGATAAGATCATAGCAGGATGTAAGAGTGATGAGCGTAAAGCCCAGGAATCATTGTACCGGGAATACGCCCCGCTCTTTATGGCTATGATCCGCCGGTATGTGAAAGATGAAATGGAAGCAGAAGACGTTTTGGTTGAATCATTCTACAAGATTCTTTCCAACATTGACCAGTATATCGGTAGTGGATCTTTTGAAGGGTGGATGAAACGGATCGTGGTTAATGAAGCACTGATGTATTTGCGAAAAAATCAAAAGCATCGCCATTGGGAAGAGCTCGAAAATGTGCAGGTTTCACAACCTTCTGTCGTCATCCCTCACCTGGAGGCTCAGCAGATCCTTCAGTTGATGGACCAACTTCCCGATGGATACCGGACGGTGTTTAATTTATACATCATCGAAGGTTACAAGCATCGGGAAATTGCCGAGATGCTAGGCATCAGTATCAATACCTCCAAATCGCAATTGATACTGGCCAAACAACGAATGAAACAATTGATCGAGGATAAATTGTATTTAGAGGTTCCTGTGGACCGATCCAAATAAGTCATCAAGGACCGGTTTATGAACCTAATCCAAATAAATAATACGTTAAAATGAAAGAGTTTGATTCATGGTCTGATCTGCAATCTCAATCCCAACGGATGCGCATGACCCCGCGGGCATCGGCCTGGAATCGTATACGGGACCGGTTGGATCATCGTCGCCGTCGCCAACTCCCGGTCCTGCGCATAATGAATTGGGCTGCCATCGGATTGCTGTTGATCGGGACAATTGCCGTCCTGCGGTGGTGGTCCCAGCAACCCTCCGTCAAGGTGGAAGGTGAAGTGCTGGTCAATCAGGCTCCTGTCCCGATTGCTGATTATCCCAACATGCAACGCTACCAAAAAAGCGCTCCTGATTATGCCGACCACGTACAATTAACTGCAGCGGCCAATATCCAAAGGCATCTGCAATTTGCCAATGCCATGGATCATCTACCGGCTGGTGACCCTTCCTGGGTGCCACCTTTACATGGGAATTGGACCCTGGAGCACGCGGATGATGCAGGTAAATTGCCCTGGACGTCGATTACCTTTGATACAACTGGCGTTTTTCAGTGGAAAGGAACCGACGGCCGTCACAGTTGGCAATTTCTCAAGTTACCCCAACAATCCACCTATTACGTACTGCAGAATTCATCCGACAGCCTGATACTTATCCGGTATACGGGAGGAAATACGCTGACGGTCATGCACTATAATGAAAATAGTGGTCACTTTGACCAGGTGGAGATGCGGAAGTCCAAGGAAGGATGAGTGTCAAAGGGTACGCACCGAGAGGGCGGTAACTGCCTCCCGAAAAGGATTGCGTGGCTCCCAGTCCAGGTCGGTCCTCAGGTATTCGAAAAGGTACGGTACAAAGTGCTGATGGATGCGCTTGCGATGGCGCAGGAGACAAAACATGTCCTGCGGTTGGGCTCCGATGCTGCTTTTGATTTCCAGAGCTGTCCGGCCCAGAACGACCTGATGGCTATGCTCCTTCAGTCCAGCGCGGAGAAGATCCAGCAGCATGTTGTGATAGATGGAAAGCTCCTTATTGAGAGCAGGGTCATAGCCGAGAAAATGAGCTTCAATCCGATCCGGTAGATTAAAGTAGGTGAAAAACCCAATCATTTGATTTTGATTCCAATAGGTAACGATCTCAAAATCAGAACCAAATTCGTTTTTAATTGAAGAAAAATAGTTTGGGTGCAGCATAAACAGGTTAAAATCAGCCTGGTTAGCTATTTCCAGGTACAATTGATGTAGAGCCGGTTCCAGTTTGGCCAACTCGTTGGCGGACACAAATTTACGCTGTATTCCCTTTCCGTTTTGCAAGACCTTGTTGGTGCGGACCCGGTATTTGGAAGTCATCGCGTTCAGGTAATCATCCAGGGAGTGCCAGGCATTAGGCAACTGAACGCACATATTGGGCTGAACTCTGAATTTGAAGTAGCGGTCTTCCATACAGGTAAGCCGTTGCGCATGGGAGGCCGTAAAATCCTTGATCAGGATTACGCTGGTCGATAAACCTCTGCGGTCCAACCTGGCGGCCATCTCTTCAATCGCCCAGTCAAGCAAATGGCCCGGGTGGGCGAGTGATGGCAGGGCCGTATAAGCATATTCACCGGTCAGAAGGACATTGCCTATGATCAGCGTATAAAAGTGGATTTTTCCTGCAACGAAAGTCCTCAGGCGATCCCAGATGCTGCCACTTTGTGGATTGGCCAAAGCATTTTTTAGGCTCCTCCGCGCATTGAAGGGTAGGATTTGGGCCGGTATGGCCATAACCGCCTGACCGTTATGCCGTACCAATCCATAGATCATTTGCATTTGATCCGGGGCAGCAGCTTCCAGCGCACGGTAATAGCGAACATGCATTAGTGATTGTTCCGGCATCAGGGACATCCATTCCTGCGAAATCTCCCGGATGTGGTCCACCATTTCTATGGTTATTCCGCTTAACGGTTTTTTTTGACAGCGTGCCAGCATAATTATTTGACCAAATACATATCAGAAAGATAATTCAAAGCGAATTGTTCATTTTGCCAGCGCACCCGTTCCACCTTACCTAATCCTTCCCGTTGAACCAGGTAGTTCTGAATAAGGGTCCTGGTTTGGTCATAAGCCGTAGAAAAATCCTGATAGTTCCCGGCCCGGATGATGCGTAATTTTGGATTGTGAGGATAGCCCACCAAGTAGGTTTTTATCCCATCACTGGTATTTAGTTGGCAGAGTGCCAGTAGATGCATTTGCA